>NZ_DBMAHT010000032.1:0-20524 GCF_057866825.1 Mailhella sp. | reverse complement strand
CGCCAGCAGAACCCCGACTTCGGGTTCGTACAGGCATTCGGCCGCCGGCTTGTTGCCGTCCTCTTCCTTGGCGGCTGCGGTCACGGGCAGAAGCTCCATCCTCGTGGGAATCTGGCGCGTCATGCCCGCAAACTCGCTGTACACGAGGTACACTTCATCGGCCTCGCCGCTTTCATAAAGCTGCGACACCTTTCCGCCCAGACGGGCCGCCAGGCGGAAATCGAAGGAACCCATGACGTCTCCGTACGATTCGATGATCTCGTAGGAGGTCTTGCGCACCGCGTCGCGGCCCTTCCGGCCCACGCAGATGAACCGGACGGTCAGCCCCTCCTCGGTCTTGGCGCGGGCCAGATCGAGAGCGGTAGATATCAGATTGACGTTGAAGCCCCCGCACAGGCCGCGATCGGAGGAAAGAAGCACGACCACCGCCGACTTCACCTCCTTGTGGACCTGAAGCAGCGGATGAGCCGCTTCTTCCGTTCTGGCGGCAAGGTCGCCCAGCATCTCACCGAACTTTTCCGCGTAGGGGCGGAACCGTTCGATGCGGTTCTGAGCGCCGCGCAGCTTCGCCGAGGCGACCATGCCCATGGCCCTCGTGATCTGCTTGGTCTTGCCGACGCCAGCTATCTGGAGTTTTACATCTTTCAACGAAGGCATGAGTTACCCCCGCGCCTTGAAGGATACCTTGAACTCTTTGATGGCCGCGGAAAGACGGGCTTCCAGATCGTCGTCCAGCTTCTTGCGATCGCGGATATCGGCGAGGATATCGGGCTTTTCGGTGCGAAGCATTTCCAGCATGCCGCCTTCAAACGGCAGCACGTCTTTCACCTCGATGTCGTCCAGGAAGCCGCGGGAAGCCGCAAAGATGGAGGCCACCTGCTCTTCCGTGGGCATGGGATGATACTGAGGCTGCTTGAGCAGCTCCGTCATGCGCGCGCCGCGATCGAGAATGGCTTTGGTGTCCTTGTCCAGATCGGAACCGAACTGGGCGAAGGCGGCCATTTCGCGGTAGTGGGCGAGGTCCAGACGCAGCGAGCCTGCAACCTGCTTCATAGCCTTGATCTGGGCGGCGCCGCCTACGCGGGACACGGAGATGCCCACGTTGATGGCGGGACGGATGCCGGCGTTGAACAGGTTCGTTTCCAGGAACACCTGACCGTCGGTGATGGAGATCACGTTGGTGGGGATGTAGGCGGAAACGTCGCCGGCCTGCGTTTCGATGACGGGCAGAGCCGTCAGGGAACCGGCGCCCAGCTCGTCGCTGAGCTTGGCCGCGCGTTCGAGCAGACGGGAGTGCAGATAGAACACGTCGCCGGGGAAGGCTTCACGTCCCGGAGGACGACGGAGCAGCAGGGACATCTGGCGATAGGCCACGGCCTGCTTGGAAAGGTCGTCGTAAATGATGAGCGCGTGTTCGCCGTTGTCGCGGTAGAATTCGGCCATGGTGCAGCCGGAATACGGCGCGATGTACTGCAGAGGCGCGGATTCCGAAGCCGAGGCGGACACGATGGTGGTGTATTCCATGGCGCCGTGCTGGCGGAGGGTTTCCGCCACCAGAGCCACGGTGGACTTCTTCTGACCGATGGCCACGTAGAAGCAGTGAACGCCGGTGCCCTTCTGGGCAAGGATGGCGTCCACGCAGATGGCGGTTTTGCCCACCTGACGGTCGCCGATGATGAGTTCGCGCTGACCGCGGCCGATGGGCGTGATGGCGTCGATGGCCTTGATGCCCGTCACCATGGGTTCGTGAACGCTCTTGCGCTGCATGATGCCGGGAGCTTTAAGTTCCACGGGACGGATTTCCGTGCTTTCCACGGGTCCCAGACCGTCGATGGGCTGACCCAGCGGGTTCAGCACGCGTCCGGCGACGGCGGGTCCCACCGGCACAGAGAAGATGCGGCCGGTACGCTTGACCGGGTCGCCTTCCTTGATGCCGGTGTCGTCGCCGAGCAGGGCGACGCCGACGTTGTCTTCTTCGAGGTTGAGCACCATGCCCATGAGTCCGCCGGGAAACTCCAGCAGCTCCATCGACATGGCATTCCGCACACCGTACACGCGGGCGATGCCGTCGCCCACGTACATGACGGTGCCGGTCTCGCTCATTTCCACATGCTGGTCGTAGTTGCGGATCTGCTCCTCGATGATCTTTCCGATCTCTTCAGCCTTGATGTGCATGGCCTACTCACCCCTCTTGATGGATTCCCTGAGGTTGTCGAGCTGCGCGCGCAGGCTTGCGTCGTACACCTTGTCTCCCACGCGGAAGACGATGCCTCCGATGATGGAGGGATCGATGACGTATTCAAGCTCAAGCTTGCGCTCTGTCTGCGATTCCAACTTGTTCTTGATGCTGTCCTTGCGCGCGTCGTCCAGCTCCACGGCCGTGGTCACGACCCCGCGGGAGATGCCGCGGGCCTCGTCGAGCATGGCCGAAAAATCCGCCGCGATGGCGGGAATGAGCGGCAGCCGGTCCTTGTCGGCCAGCAGCGCGCAAAAACGTTGTTCCACGGCGCCGCCGCCCGCCACATCCAGCAGGGACAGCACCACTTTCTTCTTCTCCTCCGTGGAGAGGACGGGATTGCGAAAAGCCTCGGCCAGTTGAGGAGTCTTTTCCACAGCCTCGCCCAGAGCACTCAGAGACGCTCCATAGCGTTCCAATTCCGCCATGCCCGCCTCTTTTCCGATGGAAAAGAGCGCCGAAGCATAACGCCGGGACACGACATTGCCAATCACTGCAGCACCACCTTGGTCAACGATTTGTCGATCAGTTTCTGATGCGTCGTGGCATCCAGCCTGTCGCGGAGGCTCTTTTCCACCTCCGCAACGATGGTGTCGGCCATACGTTCGCGAATGGCTTCAAGCTCGGCCTTGCCTTCCTGCTCCGCGCCCTTCTTCGCCTGCTCCACAATGTGGGCGGCCTGAGCCTCGGCCTCGGACACGATGGCGGCCTTGATGCGTTCCGCCTGCGCGCGGCCTTCTTCCAGAAGCTTTGCGCATTCCGCTTCCACGTCGGCTATCTGACGCTCGACCTCGGCAAGCCGGGCCTCGGCCTCCTGCTTGCGTTTGGCCAGATCGTCCATTTCCTGAACGATTTTCTCACGGCGACCCGTGAAAAACTTTTTGATGAGCTTGCCTGCCGCGTACCAGATGATGCCGACAAAGATGGCGGCATTGATCACGCGCAGCAGAAAGTCTCCCCACGGCAGGGAATGCCCGTCGCTCGCGGACGCAACCTGGCAGGAAATCAGGACCAGAGCGCAGGCCGTCACTATACCATAGATTCTTTGCACGCCGTTCTCCTTGCTGCGATGATGCTATCCGAGCATGGCCTTGAGAGCCACCTGAACAAAATCGCCCACCCTGCCGTCGAGCTCGCGCCTGGCTTCCGCGCTCTCCGTGCGGACTCGCTCGGCGGCGGCTCTGTGGATGGCGCGGGCCTCGTCGCCCGCCTCGTTCAGACGGGCCTGAGCGGCTTGTTCCGCGGCAGCCTTCATGCTCTTGCGCACAGCCGCCACTTCCGCGCGGGCCTTTTCGATGCGGGCGTTGTAACCTTCCATCTTGAGCCCGGCCTCGCCTTCCAGGGAGGCGGCGGCTCCTCTCAGTTCATCGTTCTGCGAGTTGCGGCGGGCAATGATGCCGCGCACCGGGCGCACGATAAGGTAATTTATGATCGCCAGGGCGATCAAAAAGTTCACCAACTGAATCAGGAGGGTTATGTCGATGTTGATCATTCCGAGAACCTCCAACCGAAGCTGTAAAAAGGGGCCACTCTACCATTGCATTCTAAGCCCCCAAAGTTCTGCGCTCCTGAATTATTGGGAGTAGAATCATTTTTTTTAGCTACCCCGTTTTCCGCACTTTGTCAAAGCCGACACACTTTTTTTTCAAGAAATAAACAGGTTCCGCCACGTCTTTTGCACAAAAAGTTACAAAATATGCGGACTGGTCATATCATACCGGAAAGCCTCTTTCTTTTGTCTTTGAAGGGGCCTCGAGTCCTCCGAAACACGAACAAAAGCCGTTTGCATTTCATAATACTCCCGTATTTCGCCCCGGGAAAAAATAAATAAAATTCTGATTGATCTTTTTTTCACGATACAAAAAACATCCCTGCTTTTCGTTGATACGCCTTGTTTTCACAGGAAAAGCCGTCGAAAAAGCCTGTATTTTGCCTCAGTCGGGAAAAAACTCTCACAGCCGGGCAATTGTCACAGAACTGACACAATTCTCTTCGGGGTCACGCTGCACTTCGGCAAACGACCGTACCGAAAAGCCCGACGTGCGGGACTGCGGACGCAGAAGAGCGACGCCCGGAAGTCAGCGACGAACCGCCGCGACCTGCGGACCTGCGGCTTTTGCGTAGAGCCTGCACCCTGCCCCACTCGACTGAACGAAGATATGCGGGAAGAATCGGAAACGCGGCTGCGCCTCCGTTGGCAGAAGCCCCTGCCATGCCCGCATCCCGACGAACGCCTGCACCGCGGATTTCCCGGGAGCTCTCAACAAACAGAAACAGCACCACACTCCCGGACAGGCGCGCATCCTGCACTTCTGCTCTTTGATTTTTGCAGGAACTTCTGCGCAAGGCAGGATAGGCAGGATACCGCTCTTTTCGGGCGCACTGCCTCTGACAGACATGGTGCAGCCGTCCTGAGCGCTCCGCCGCACCGCCTGTCCGGCCCGCCCGCGTGTCGTGCTTGCGACTAGCTCTTGAACACGAAACGGCGCATGGAAATGCTGAGCACGATGCCCACAAGAGCGCAGTTCACCACCAGCGCCGTGCCGCCGTAGCTGATGAACGGCAGCGGCATGCCCACCACGGGCATGAGCCCCACCACCATGCCGATGTTTACGATGATCTGCCAGAAGAAGTAGAAGAATATGCCCGCAGCCAGCGTGCTGCCGAAGCGGTCCTTGGCGTCGCGCACCGTGCTGTACATGGCCATGAGGAACAGACAGAACAGGGTGACCAGCGTCATGCAGCCGGCGAACCCCCATTCCTCGCCGAGCACGGCAATGGCGAAGTCGGTGTGCTTTTCCGGCAGAAAGCGCAGCTGACTCTGCGTGCCCGCCAGAAATCCCTTGCCGAACATCTCGCCCGAACCGATGGCTATCTGCGACTGAATGATGTGATATCCCGCGCCGCGGGGATCGCGCGTGGGGTCGAGGAACGTCAGAATGCGCTCCTGCTGATAGTCGTGCAGCACGAACCAGCCGAGCGGCATGAGCAGCGGAATGACCACGAGACACACGCGCAGCACCTTCCACTTCACGCCGTGAAAGAGCACCATGCCGCCGAGCAGCACCAGCACGGTGAGTCCGGAGCCGAGGTCGGGCTGCTTGGCGATGAACAGAAAGGGAACCACGCCGATGGCAAGCACCTGCCCGAGTCTTTTCCAGCCCAGCGACTCTCCGTCGCGGCAAAGGGCCTTAGCGCCCATCATGAGCACGGCGAACTTGGCCAGCTCGCTCGGCTGCAGATTCATGACGCCGAGATCTATCCAGCGCTTGGCGCCGTACACGGTTTTGCCCACGATGGGCACCAGCATGAGCAGAATGAGCACAATGACGTAGCACGGCACCGCCAGTCGTTCGATGCGCCGGTAGTCGATGAGCATGCACGTCACCATGACGCAGAGTCCGATCAGCCCCCACACGAACTGACGCTGATAAAAAGGCGAAAGCACGAATCCGCCTTCGATGCGGGAGCCGCTCGCGGAATACAGGTTCACCATGCCCACGGCGAACAGCAGGATGGTGATGAAGACAAGCCCCCAGTTTATCTGGAAGAACATTCTTCTGTCGGGCATCTGCATGGGGAACCTCGGCGAAAAACGCCGGGAACATTCCCGGCGCTGAGAAAAAAGATGAGGGCGCAGGAGGCGGCACGGCGCGTTTTCGCGTCGGCCGCGTTTCTCCGGTCCGCGCCCGGCAGACCGGAGAAATCGCAACGTTATTTGCCCGCGGCCATTTCCTGATCGCGTTTCAGGGCTTCGAGCACGGCGTCGGTCACGTGACCGGGCACGGCGCAGCGTTCCATGTGGTTCACGCCGCGAATCGTGGTGCCGGAGGGCGAGCACACCTTCACGCGCAGATCGGCAAAGCTTTCGCCGCTCTCCAGGGCAAGACGTGCCGTGCCTTCCACCATGGCGGCGATGAGCTCGCGGGAGACGCCGGCCTTGAGGCCCATGGTGATGCCCGCATTGAGCAGACCTTCCATGAACAGCAGCACAAAGGCCGGACCGCAGCCCACCAGCGAGGAGAACGCCGGAAACTGCGCTTCGGGCAGCACCACGGCAATGCCCATGAGCCGGAACATGGTCAGCAACTCGTCGGCCGCGGCCTTGTCCAGCGTGGGATCATCGAAGCAGAGAGCGAACACGCCCTTCCCCACGACCACGGGCAGATTGGGCATGCAGCGCACCACGGGGCAGCGGTTTTCCACGCCCTGCCGCAGCTTTTCCTGCGGGAAGGCGGCCGCGAGGGACACCACCACCTTGGATTCATCCAGCGCGGGGCGGATTTCTTCCAGCATGGCTTCCATCTGATAGGGCTTCACCGCGAGAATGACGATGTCGGAACGCTGAGCGAGTTCCAGCGGCGTTTCCACGAAGGTCACGCGGCCTTCGGGGCCTATGCCTTCCACCTTGGCGCGGGTGTGATCGTGGCCGAGCAGTTCAAAGTCGTGCGGGACAAGTCCCTTGAGCACGCCTCCGCCCATGTTGCCGCAGCCTATGCAACCGATTTTCTTCATGGCTCAGCCTACGATTTCCGTCCGGCTGAAGAAAAAGGCGATTTCCCGAGCGGCGGTTTCGGGAGCGTCGGAGCCGTGAACGGCGTTGGCCTGAACGCTCTGGGCGTAGAGCTTGCGGATGGTGCCTTCCGCAGCGGCGGCAGGATTGGTGGCGCCCATGAGCGCACGATAGGAGGCAATGGCGTCTTCCCCTTCCAGCACCGAGCAGACCACGGGGCCGGAAATCATGTATTCCACGAGATCCGCGTAGAAGGGACGTTCCTTGTGTACTTCGTAAAAGGCTTCCGCCTGAGCGCGGGTGAGCCGGATCATCTTCATGGCCACGATGCGCAGGCCGCTCTTCTGGATCATGGCCAGAATCTCGCCCTGCAGATTGCGGGACACGGCGTCGGGCTTGATGATGGAAAGGGTTTGCTGAAGCATGAAATCCTCCGTCCTGACGTTGCGGGGCGGATGCACAACCGCCCCCGGGGAAAAAACGGGCACGCGGCCCTTTCGGAGCGCCGCGCCGGGCGGTCGCGCCGATCCGTCCGCGGGCCGGAGCGCAGACCCGTCGAACGAAACATTCCATGCGCGCCCAACATGACGGCAGGCGCGCATCGCATCCCCGGGAACGCGGTCAAAAGCCCTTCCCCTGTTCCGGCCGAAGCGGCCCGGGGCAGAAAAAGCCTCCGCCTTCCCGCACGGAAAGACGGAGGCGAAGCACTAATTTTTGAGAGTCTTCAGCACCGGCAGCGTCTTCACGAACTGAAGAGCCAGACGAAGCTGATTGTCTCTTGCGAGCATGGCGCTCATGTCTTCGGCGTCGCCCGTCTTTTCCTCGTCCTTGCGGGGTTCCGCCTTTTCGTCCTTCTGTTCCAGATGGCCGCGCAGATCCTTTTCGCGCAGGAGCAGCGCGGGTTCTGCGGCGTCCTCGCGGGGGGCCTCCCAGGCCACCTCGAAGTCGGGCGTGATGCCCTCGGCCTGAATGGACTTGCCCGAAGGCGTGTAGTAGCGGGCCACGGTGAGCTTGAGTCCCGCGCCGTCGGCCAGCGGAATGAGATTCTGCACAGAGCCCTTGCCGAACGTGCGCTCGCCGAGAATGAGGGCCCGCTTCTGATCGCGCAGCGCGCCGGCCACGATTTCGGAAGCCGAGGCGGAACCGGAATTCACCAGCACCACGAGCGGACAATCCACGTCGTCGGGCTGGGCGTGCGCCTTGAACGAGCGCTCGGAAGACGGATCGCGGCCGCGCATGGACACGATGACGCCGTCCTTGAGGAACTGATCGGCCACCTCGACGCTCTGATCGAGAAGTCCGCCGGGGTTGTTGCGCAAATCGAGCACCACGCCCTTGAGCGCGCCTTTGGCTCTGGCCTTGGACACGGCTTCGGCAAGTTCCTGCGCGGTGTGACCGCTGAAGCGCGTGAGACGGATCCACCAGTAGCCGGGCTCAAGCTCGCGCGACTTCACGCTGATGAGCGGAATGGCGTCGCGCTTGATCTTCATGGTCACGGGGCGGGAGCTGTTCTTGTGCAGCACCTGCAGTTCCACCGTGGTGCCGCGCTTGCCGCGCATTTTGGAAACCACTTCGGTGAGCGACATTTCCATGGTGTACTGGCCGTCCACGGCAATGATGGAATCGCCCGCGCGCAGACCGGCCTTGTAGCCGGGCGTGTCCTCGATGGGGCTCACCACCATGACCTGACCGTTCTCCATGGTGATTTCCACGCCCACGCCGAAGAATTCGCCGCTGGTGTTCTCCTGCATTTCCTGAAATTCCTTTTCCGACATGAGCGTGGAATGAGGATCCAGGTTCTGCAGCATGCCCTTGAGCGCGCCGTCGAGCAGTTCCTTCTGAGAAACATCATTAACATAGTACTGCTCCACCATGTCCAGAATCTGGCTGAAGCGGCGCAGGGAATCGTAGTCGTTTTCCGCGCTGACGGCCTTCATCACGCCGCCGCCGGACAAAAATGTGACAAGGGCGAGCGCCGCCGTGGTCAGCACGCGAATCTTTTGCATGGGAGCCTCCGATTGGGATGGAACATGCGGAACACGATAGAGCCGATCCCACCAAAACGCAACGTATTTCCTTCCCATCCGGCCGGGCGGCGGGCAAAGCGCCCCCAGATTTCCTTTATTTTTCCGCAAAGGCGCGCGCCCGCACCCCGCCCCAACATTTCATTTGACGAGCGCGTGAGAGAAACGTACCCCTTAAAGGAAAGGGAGATTGCACATGAGTCCCATTACCGACCTTCCCGCCTGGCTGGAGAGCTTCCGGCCGGACGACGCCCTGTACGCCGACGCCTACGAAGGCACGCCCGCTCATCTTCGGGCGCTGCTCAAGACGGCCATCGCCTTTGCCTTCCACCGCTGGAAACCGGATCAGGGCGAACGTTCCGTGACCGTGGAAAGCCCTCGCGCAGGCTTCGCCCGCACCGAGCGCTCGCGTCCGGCCTCGTGGGTTCTGGCCGTGACGGCGGAAGGCTTCGCCTCGCCGGCACGTCTTCTTGCCGCGCTCGTTCCGGCCGTCATTGCAGGCGTTGACCGCATCATCGTCGTTTCGCCCGCGCCCTTTGCTCCGGCCGTGGCCACGGCGCTGGAACTTTCCGGCATCGAGGATTCCTTCGTGCTCGACGACGACTGCGCCGCCGATCTTTATGAAGACCTGCGCGCAGCTTCGCCCGACGGCCGCGTGGTGGTGTTTCCGGGAAGCGGCCCGCTCACGCCGGGGCAGAAGGATCTGCTGCACCGCGCCGCGGCCGACGGCCTGCGCGTATTCCGCGACGCTCCCGCTCCGCGCATCCTCGCCCTCGGCGCCGAAGAAGGCCCGCTGCCGGAAGAGACCAGAGAACGGCTTCTCTGGCTGCATCCCGACGCCGAACTCATCGACGCTCCCGCGCCGGAACTTCGCGCCGTGTTCACGCAGGGCGACGCGCCTTCAGACTGCGCTGCGCCCTTTGTCGCAGGACCGGGCATGGAAGCCTGCTGGCCCGGCCCCTCTCCCGAATTTTTCCGAACCCGCACCCTTTCCGCCTTTCTTGTCCAGGAGAACCAGTCATGAGGCAGGACACCATGAAAAACCTGCGCAACATCGGCATCATCGCCCACATCGACGCAGGCAAGACCACGCTCAGCGAACGCATTCTGTTTTACACGCGCAAGATTCACCGCATGGGTGAAGTGCATGACGGCACGGCCACCATGGACTTCATGCCCGAAGAGCAGGAACGCGGCATCACCATTGCGGCGGCCGCCTCCACCTGTCACTGGAAGGACTGGACCCTGAACCTCATCGACACGCCAGGACACGTGGACTTCACCATTGAAGTGGAACGTTCGCTGCGCGTGCTCGACGGCGCGGTGGGCGTGTTCTGCGCGGTGGGCGGCGTGGAGCCGCAGTCGGAAACGGTGTGGCGGCAGTCGGAGTCGTTCGGCGTGCCCAAGATCGCCTTCGTGAACAAGATGGACCGCGTGGGCGCGAACTTTGCCGCCGTGCTCGACGCGCTGCACGCAAGGCTCGGGGCGAATCCCGCGCCCGTGACCGTGCCGCTCGGCGAAGGCCCGGACTTCTACGCCGTGGCCGACGTGATCACCATGAAGAAGCTCGTGTTCGACGAAGATTCGCAGGGGCAGAACATGGAAGTGCTGCCGCTTGAGGAAAGCGAAAAGGAAGAGGCGCTTCTGTGGCGGGACAAGCTGCTGGAAACGCTGGGCGAGAACGACGATGCGTTCATGGAACTCTACCTTGAGGAACACTTTTCCGAAGACGACATTCATGCGGCGCTCAAGCGGGCGACGCTCGCGCGCAAGGTGACGCCCGTGCTGGCGGGCTCGGCGCTGAAGAACGCCGGCGTGCAGCCTCTGCTCGACGCCGTGGGCCGCTACCTGCCCTCGCCGCTGGACGTGCCCGCTCCGCACGGCACCACCGTGGACGGCAAGGAGGAAAAGGTGCTCGACGTGAGCCCCAACGCGCCCTTCTGCGGTCTGGTGTTCAAGGTGCTCATGGAAGGCGGCCGCAAGACCGCGCTCGTGCGCGTGTATTCGGGCCGCCTGAAGGACGGCGATGTGGTGCGCAACACGGCCCTGAACAAGGAAGAGCGCGTGTCACGCATGTTCCGCATGGACGCCGATCAGCAGGAGCAGCTTGCCGAGGCCTCGTCGGGCGACATCATTGCCGTGCTCGGCCTGCGCTCCGCCCGCACGGGCGACACCATGGCCGCGCCGGGTCTCGACATTCTGCTGGAGAATCTGGAAGAGGTGAAGCCCGTCATTTCCATGGCGCTCGAACCGCGCAACGCCGACGAAGGCAAAACGCTGGACGAAGCGCTCGCCCGCTACTGCGCGGAAGATCCCACGCTCGGCGTGACGCAGGACGAAGGCTCGGGCGACCGCATCATTTCGGGCATGGGCGAACTGCATCTCGACGTGGTGATGGAGCGCATGCGCCGCGAATACGGCATCAGCCCGCGCGCCGGACAGCCGCAGGTGGTGGCGCGCGAAACCGTGCGCGCCGAAGGCGAGGGACGCGGCCTGTTCGACCGCGAACTCGGCACCGTGCATCACATAGGCGAAGTCGTGCTCACCATGTCTCCGGCCGGGCGCGACAAGGGCAATTCCATCTCGCTTGCCGAGAACGTCGCCCATCCCGCCGACCCGAAGGACGCCGTTCCCAAGGTTCTCGTCGATGAAGTGCTTCAGGGCATTTCCGACAGCCTGCTCTCCGGCCCCCAGACCGGCTACCCGGTGCAGGACGTCAACATTGTCGTGACCTTCATCCGCAAGGAAGGAGCCACCGCGGCGGGCTGCCGCATGGCCGCCGCCATGGCCGTGCGCGACGCCATGGAAAAGGCCCGTCCCACGGTGCTCGAACCCATCATGAGCGTAGAAATCGTGGCGCCGGAAGAGGCGCTCGGCGCGTCCATCAGCCTGTTCCAGAACTGCGGCGGCAAGGTCGAGGAACTCGGCGAACGGGGCGGCATGCGCTATCTCTCGGGCATGGCTCCCATGCGCAAGCTCTTCGGCTTCTCCACCGCGCTGCGCTCCGCCACCCAGGGCCGCGCCGGATTCACGCTGCGCTTCAAGCATTACGACTCCATGTAGGAGCACGGCTCCCGGGCCGCCGCGAAAACCGCACTTCTTCCGGCGGCCCGAGGCAGCGCGGAGCCTGGGCGTCGGCCGTTCCGCAAAAAAGCTTCTTCCGAAAGCCCGACGCGAGCTCTGGAGGAGCCCTTTTAAGGAGCATGCGCGACGCTTCGCCCGGGCCCCCGCCGCGGAACGAAAACACGCTTCGGCGTTTGCAACAAAGCACGACGTCGGGAGAAATCGACGTTCCTCCGGAGCCCGAAACGTTGAAACGAAACATCGGACTCCGCCCGCGGCCCGACGCGAGCGCCAGCGTTCCATTCACGGGCCCGTTCCGCAGAGAGCGTTCCCGCCCGGCGAGTCTTTGAAGAGCCTCAGCGACGCTTCGCCGGAAAACGGTCACAAAGCGGGAACGCTCATGGAGAGCCCGCAACAAGGATGCGACGCCGCCCGCGCTTTCGACGAAGAAGGGGCAGGTCACCGAAGCATCTGCCTCAGGCAAGACGTCCTTCCCCGGCTGCGGTTCCGGGGCTTGACCGTCCGCTCTTTTGCGGCATACTCTCGGCCCCGCGTCCGGTTCGGACGCCTTTTTGCCAACCTTTCACGCAGGACAACATGAGCGACATCAATCTCTTCACCGCAGCCAGAGCAAAAAAAAGCCTCGGGCAGCACTTTCTGCGCGACGAACGCGTGGTTCAGCGCATCGTGGATCTGCTGCGCCCGGAAGAGGGCGATCAGATCATGGAAATCGGTCCCGGCCCCGGCGCGCTCACCGCTCTGCTGCGCCCCCTGCCGTGGAGCAGGCTTCTGCTGCTCGAAAAGGACGATCACTACGCCGCCGAACACGCGGCAAGGCCTCTGCCCGGCCTTGAGGTCGTGGCCGGCGACGCTCTGGCCTATCCGTGGGAATCGCTGGAAGGCCCGTGGAAAATTGCGGGGAATCTCCCCTACAACGTGGCTTCGCCGCTCATGTGGGACATCGTCTGCCGCACGCCCCGTCTCGCCCGCGCCGTGTTCATGGTGCAAAAGGAAGTCGGCGACCGGCTCACCGCCAAGCCCGGCTCCAAAGACTACGGCGCGCTCAGCGTGTGGATTCAGAGCTTTGTCGCTGCGCGCAAAGGCTTCGTCATCGGGCCCGCGGCCTTTTCCCCGCCGCCCAAGGTCGATTCCGCCGTGGTCGTCTTCGAGCCCCTGCCCGAAGAGAGCAGGCCCCGCCATCCCGAAGCGCTTTCCCGTCTCATCAAGCTGTGCTTCCAGCAGCGGAGAAAACAGCTTCAGGGCATACTGCGCCGCGCCCTGCCGCAGCCCTTCGTGCTTGAAGCGCTCGCAAGTCTCGGCATCGATCCCGCCCAGCGGCCGGAAACGCTCTCCGTCCCGCAGTTCCAGGCGTTGGCGGACGCGCTTTTTTCGGGAAAAAATAACGCCTGAGCGCCCTGCCTCTCTTGACGATGGGCAGGAAACGTGTACCTAAAAGAAAACCGCATCCCTCATTTTCCTCTCACCTCTGCCGCACGGCAGAAAGGAGCAATCATGACCAAGGCCGAACTCATCGCCAAGATCGCCGAACAGGCCTCCATCAGCAAGAGCAGCGCGGAACAGTCCCTGAACGCCCTGCTCGAAGCCATTCAGGAAGCGCTCGCTTCCGACGGCAAGCTCTCCCTCCCGGGCTTCGGCTCGCTTGTGGTGGAAGAACGCAAGGAACGCAAGGGGCACAATCCCCGCACCGGCGAAACCATCACCATTCCCGCCGGCAAGGTCGTGAAATTCAGGGCTGGCATTAATCTGAAAAAGCAGATACAGTAGTCGGACGGTCCGTATCCCGGCCCTCGGGATATCCGACCGCCAGCCGTTCAAGGAGTCTTCATGCTTATTCATGGTGAAAATGGACATGGCCCCTTCCCCTGGGATCTGCCCCTGTGGCAGCCCGACTACGCCATCTTTTTCGGTGTGCTCTACTCGGTAATCCTCATTCTCGCCATCGGCATCACGCTGGCCTTCGCCCGCGCCATCAGAGATGCCAAAAACGGCGAGCACAAGGGGCACTAAACCGGTTCTTCGCCGAGGATCTCGTCTTTGCGGTTCCCGCCCCAGGCCGGACATCCGCAATCTGCGCACTCTCTTCGATCCGTTTTTTGCAGATCGTTCCGCCGTGCGGCAGAAAAGCCGGCGTCTTCGGAAAGGGCTGCGGCGCTTCGCCCTCCTCTTCCGGAAGGCAAAACGTCAAAAAGACTCTCCACGGGGAGGTCCCGAGGCAGGTGCAGCGTTAATTTTTTACTTTTTTTGCAGGTTTCCCCGGAGTGAGGCACCCCGGGGGCTTGCTTTTTGTCGCAAACTGTTTTAGTTTGCATCTCTCCCTGCGCTGAGGAGACCTGTCTGCGGCATGCCCCGCAGGCCTGTTTCCCGCAAGGGACACATTTCCGTTTTTCCTTTCGGTTCACTCCCTGAGAACTGGCGGATCGGACGGAACAAGAGATTCGCTGAAAAGGGGGTGATTTCTGTGCCCGGAGTTTTTCTCAACGAAGACGATTACAATTTCGACATTGCCCTGCGTCGCTTCAAGAAGCAGGTGGAAAAGGCCGGCGTTCTTTCTGAAATGAAGAAGCGTCAGCACTATGAGAAGCCCAGCGTCATGCGCAAGAAGAAGAAGGCTGCTGCCCGCAAGCGCCTCATGAAGAAGATGCGCAAGGTGAACATGGGTTAATCTTCGACGACAACGGTTCGCATGGGTTCTGAACCGTATGCAAGCCGGTACGGAGCCGGAAATTGGACCTTTCAGCAGGCTGATTTCCGGCTCTTTTGCCATTTCATGACGGTGCGGCCGCAAGGCTTCGCCGTCGTCCTTCTTTCCGCGAAGTTCCCTTCGCGACGGATGAAGATGACTGCTATGAGTATCGCTGAACAGATAGACAAGGACTATATCCAGGCCTACAAGGCCAAGGATCAGGTTAAGCTCGGAACGCTGCGCCTGCTGAAAACCGCGGCCAAGAACCGTCAGGTCGAGCTCATGCGTCCCCTTGAGGACGACGACTACATGGACGTGCTTCTGCGCGAGGTCAAGCAGCGTCAGGATTCCATCGAGCAGTACAACGCCGCCGGCCGCGCCGATCTGGCCGACAAGGAAGCCGCCGAAGCTGCCGTGCTTCAGTCCTACCTGCCCGCGCAGCTCTCCGACGAGGAGCTTGCCGAAGTGGTGGAAAAAACCGTGGCTCCGCTGCTTGAAGGCGGCATGAAGAACATGGGCCGCGCCATCAGCGCCATCATGGCCGAATACAAGGGCCGTGTGGACGGCAAGGCCGTGAGCGCCGCCGTGAAGGCCCGTCTCCAGCAGGCCCGCTGATCATATGGACGAAAGGACTCTTCACGCTCTCGAATTTCCCCGCGTGCTTGAACGACTTTCCGATTTCTGCCTCTCCGAGGCGGGAAAGGAAGCCGCTCTTCTCCTGCGCCCCATGAACGACGAGCAGGCTGTGCGCAACGCCCAGCTTCGCTACGACGAAACGCGCTCCTGGCTGGCCGAGGGGGAATTTTCTCCGGTGTCGTTCCCCGACATTTCCGGTCTTCTCGCGCACGTGCGCACGCATGCCGATCCCATGCTCGACATGGACGGCCTGTGGGCCCTCAAGGAAACCCTCGGGCTTGCGCGCCGCGCCGCCGAAAGCATTCACGCGGGAGCGTCCAGACGCCCCCTGCTCGACGCCCTCGCCTGCGAGCTCCCCATGCCGGAGCTTTCCCTTTCCGCGCTGCAGCGCTGCGTGAGCGACGACGGCTACCTTAAAGATGAAAGCTCTCCCGGGCTCATGCTCGTGCGCGGAGAGCTGCGCGGCATTCATCAGAACTGCCTGCGCCGCGTCAAGGAGTTCGCCGAAAAGTACAACATCGGCCGCTACCTGCAGGACGACTACATGACCCTCTCGTCCGACCGTTACGTGCTGCCGCTCAAGGCCAACTTCAAGGGACGCATTCAGGGCATCATTCACGACTATTCCAACACCGGCGAAACGCTCTACTTCGAGCCCATGTTCCTGGTGGAGCAGAACAACCGCCTTCAGGAGCTCAAGCAGCAGGAACGCGAGGAAGAACGCAAGGTCATGCGCATGATCGCGGATCTGCTCGTTCAGGAAATGCCGCAAGTCGAAGCCGCGTGGAAGCTGCTCGTGGAAATCGATCTCGGTCAGGCGAAGTGCGCCCTCGGCGCGGCCCTCAACGGCCGCTGCGTGCCGCTGGAGGAAGACGCCCTGCTCAAGCTCCCGGGCGCACGGCATCCTCTGCTCGTGCTTGAGGCCGTCCGTCACGCCGCAGACAAGAATTATGCCGGTCCGCGCCGCATCGAGCCCGCCGACCTCACGCTTCGCGAAGGCGACCGCGTGCTCGTCATCAGCGGCGGCAACGCCGGCGGCAAGACCGTGGCGCTCAAGACTCTCGGACTCATCACGCTCATGACCCTTGCCGGTCTCCCGGTTCCCGTGGACGGCGGAGCCACCCTCCCCTACTGGAACCGCGTCCATGCCTTCATCGGCGACGAGCAGAGTCTCGACGATCACGTGTCCACCTTCACCGGTCAGATTCATCATCTCGCCTCCATCTGGGAAAGCCTCGACGGCCATTCCTTGGTGCTGCTCGACGAATTCGGTTCCGGCACCGATCCCTCGCAGGGCGCGGCCCTTGCGCAGGCCGTGCTCGACGGCATGCTCGAAAAGGGCGCCTACACCGTGACGGCCACGCACTTTCCCGCGCTCAAGAGCTACGCGCTCACCCACGAGGGCGTGCGCGCGGCCTCCGTGCTGTTCGATCCGTCCACCAGGAAGCCGCTCTTCCACCTGGCCTACGATCAGGTGGGCGCAAGCCAGGCCCTCGACGTGGCCCGTGAACACGGTCTGCCCGAATCCGTGCTCAAGCGCGCGGAGCACTATCTGCTCATGGACGGCGACGACGCAAGCGCCGTCATGGACAGGCTCAACGAGCTCGCCCGGCAGCGGGAAGAGGAACTCGCCCGCCTCAGGGACGAGGAACGCCGCATGCGCGACAAGCGCGAGTCTCTCCAGCAGAAGCTGGAAAAGGAACGTCAGAGACTCGACGAAGAAGTGCGCAAGATGTCGCAGGAGCTCATGCGCGACTACAAGAGCGGCAAGGCTACGGCCAAGCAGGCCCAGAAGGAGATGTCGAAGCTCCGGGCCGATCTCGCCCGTTCCGCGCGCGACATGGAGGAGGAAAAGCCTGCGGCCGATCCTTCCGCCTTCACCGTGGGCGGCGAAGTGCTGCACCGCATGTGGAACCGCAAGGCCGTGCTGCGCGAACTCGACGAGAAGAACGGCAAGGGCAAGATAGATCTGAACGGCGTGACCATGTGGGCCCCGCTTTCCGATCTTCAGCCCGCCTCCGGCGCGCCTTCCGCGCCCAAGGGAACCGTGACCGCCAGAGTTTCGAGACCAGTTTCCTTTCTGCGTCTTGACTTGAGGGGGAAACGTGCTGATTTAGCTTTAGCGGAACTTGAACAGTTTCTTGACCGCTCCCTGCTTTCCGGCGTGGAAGGCGTGGAAATCGTTCACGGACGCGGAACCGGCGCGCTGCGCAAGGCCGTGCATGAACTTCTGCGCACCTTCCCCGGCGTGGCATCCTACCACACCGCGCCCGAGGATCAGGGCGGCGACGGCATGACTCAGGTTCTGTTCCGCTAAGACACGGGCTTATCGTCATGAAAAACAATGATGTGATACAGGCAATCAAGTCGCGCCTCAGCCTCGCCGACATGGCAAGGCGATATGTGGAGCTGCGTCCCGCAGGCTCCCGTCTTGTCGCGCCCTGCCCGTTCCATCAGGAAACCAAGCCCTCCTTCTCCATCAACGAGGAACAGGGAACCTTCTACTGCTTCGGCTGCCAGGCCTCCGGCGACATCTTCGACTTCTACGGACGCCTCAACGGTCTCGACTTCAAGGAAACCCTCGCCGCCCTCGCCGAAGAGGCGGGCGTGCGTCTCGACTCCTACCGCGCCGATCCGAAGGCCCGGGAACAGCGTTCCCAGAAGCGCGACATGCTCAAAATGCACGAACTCGCCGCCTCGCATTTTCACAGCAATCTGTCCTCGCCGTCCGCCGCGGCCTGCCGCGACTACATCGGCGAGCGGGGCATCTCGCCCGAGCTTGTGGAAAAGTTCGGCCTCGGCTGGAGCATGGATTCGTGGCAGGATCTCGGCGACACGCTGCGCCGTGCGGGCTTCAATCTGAGCACCGCCGCGGAATGCGGCCTGCAGTCCAAGAGTCAGGGCGGTCGCACCTTCGACCGCTTCCGCAACCGGCTCATGTTCCCCATCCGCAACCTTTCCGGACAGGCCATAGCCTTCGGCGGACGCATTCTTCCTGCGCTCGCCAGAGACGACGACGCCAAGTACATCAACAGCAGCGATTCGCCCATCTACAAGAAGGGCGAACATCTGTTCGGCCTCTTTCAGGCCCGGCCCTCCATTGCCGTGAAGAAAAGCGTCATTCTCACCGAGGGCTACATGGACGTCATCACCCTGCACCAGTACGGCTACACGCAGGCCGTGGGCGTGCTCGGCACCGCGCTCACCCCGGATCAGATCAAGCGGCTTTCCGGCTTCAGCTCAAGCCTCGAACTCATGTTCGACGGCGACAACGCCGGACGCAAGGCGGCCTTCCGCTCCTGCGAAATGCTGCTCTCGCGCGGGCTTTCGTGCAAAGTAGTTCTGTTCCCCGACGACAACGACATCGACAGCATGCTTCACAGCTTCGGCGCGGACGCCGTGGAGGATCTGCGCGCCCACGCCCAGGACGGGCTTGAATTCTGCATTTCCGTGCTGCGCGGCATGGCCCCGCGCGACGCCGTGGAATGGGCGAGGCACTTTCTCTCACAGGTGGACATGCCGGAACTTTTTCACCGCTTTGCGGCAGACCTTGCCGCAGGACTCGGCCTCTCCGAAGCCGATCTTCGCGGAGGCGTTCTGGAACGACGCAGCGCCGCCGCGCCCCGCGCGCAGGAGCGGCGCAGCACAGCGCCCCGCTCCATCAGCCGCGATCGGGAAATCATGACGTTCGCGGTGCGCTATCCGCACAGGCTGCCCGATCTTCAGGCAGCCGGCGCCGATCTTGCCCTGCGGGAACCCTGGGCGCTCAAGCTCTGGGACAAACTGGCCGCCGCCTGCTCCGAGCAGGCCTTCGACGACCTGGATCCGAAGGAAAAAACCTTCTGGATCCGCTGCCGGGGCCAGGAAGCCCCCCCGCTCAACGACGAGGAAGGCGAACTGAACGCCATTCGACAAATGCTTATCAACTTGCAGAAGACATCACACATGGCTTCCGTGGTGGCGGCCCTTCGCCAGGGAACGGCCAGCCAGGAAACACAACGGGAATACATGCGCGCGCTTCTTGAAGCGCGAGGGAGGCGTAGTGACCAATAATCTTAAAGAAATCCAGCAGGTCAAGGCTCTTATCGCCAAGGGCAAGTCTGCGGGCTACCTCACATTCGAGGAAGTCAGCAAATCTGTCCCCGCGGAGATGAGCACGCCCGAAAACTTCGAGGAAATCATTGCGATGTTCGATCAGATGGACATCGCCATTGTCGATTCCGAAAAGGAAGGCAAGTCCATAGTCGTCAACCACGCCGACGCGGAAAACGATCCCGTGGACATCGTGTTCGACGAGACCGACGACGGCGCGCTGGAATTTCCCCTCGATCTTTCCGCCGACGATTCCGGCGACTTCGCCGCCCGCAACACCGATCCCGTGCGCATGTACCTGCGCGAAATGGGCGCGGTGCCGCTGCTTGACCGCGACGGAGAAGTCGTCATCGCCAAGAAGATCGAGACCGGCGAAGAAGACGTGCTCTACGCCCTGGTGGAAGTGCCCGTGGCCGTGGAAGAACTCATCAACGTGGGCGAAGACCTCAAGCAGAACCGCATCAAGCTCAAGGACGTGGTCAAGACCATTGAGGAAGACGATCCCACCGAAGACGAAATGAATCAGCGTCAGCGCGTCATCCTGCTCCTCGACGAGATCAAGGCCATCTACAAGAAGAAGCACAAGATCTATCAGAAGCTCGACGCCTGCTGCACGCTGGAGCGCCGCGTGGCCTCCACGCAGAAGGAAATTCTCCAGTACAAGGAGGAAGTGGTTTCCCGTCTGCGCGAAATCAAGCTGGAAAAAACCCTCATCGACCGCATCGTGGAAACCGTGGAGGACTACGTGCGCCAGATGAAGAACTATCAGCGCGAACTCGACGCCTACGCGGCTACCACCGGCAAGACGCAGGAAGAGCTGCAGGCCCTCTTTGAAGCGCTCGACAACCGCACCCGTTCCATGCAGGACGTGGCCGCGGAACTCGACATGAGCGTGGACAAGATGTTTTCCTACAAGGAACTCATCATGGGCAAGATCGAAAGCCTTCAGCGCCTGCGCGAAAAGTGCTGCCACAACGTGGAAGACCTCGAAGAAGTGCTGTGGCGCATCCGCCGCGGCATGTCCGCCTCCATGCGCGCCAAGCAGGAACTCATCCGTTCCAACCTGCGCCTCGTGGTGAGCATCGCCAAGAAGTACACCAACCGCGGACTCCAGTTCCTCGATCTCATTCAGGAAGGCAACATCGGCCTCATGAAGGCCGTGGACAAGTTCGAGTATCAGCGCGGCTACAAGTTCTCCACCTACGCCACCTGGTGGATCCGGCAGGCCATCACCCGCGCCATCGCCGATCAGGCCC
>NZ_DBMAHT010000031.1:11575-20807 GCF_057866825.1 Mailhella sp. | reverse complement strand
TGTAACATCCACTGCAAACATGAGAATTGCAGCAAAGGTGATGTACAGGAAGAGTTTTATGGTGGAAGTTATTCCCGTGCTCTCCGGAATGGCAAAGCATATCAGCGGAAAGATAAGGCAGAAAAGAAGTTTCAGAAGCCGTTTCTTTTCTTCGGATCCCATGCCTGCCTGAGCGTCTGCCGACATAATTGACTCCTTCGTCATAAGGATATGGAGGAGAAGGCCACAATGTTGTGTCTGCCTGCAAGGAAGCCTGTTCCGCCGGTGGGAGCGGCCAGCGGAACAGGCTTTTTTATCGGACGTTCCGGGAATTACAGACGGCAGGCGGCGTCATAGCCGTTGCGGATGGCGTGACGGACGTTCTTCGGGCCTTCCGCGCAGTCGCCGGCAAGCCAGAAGGTGGGAGCGCAGTCGCGGAAGGCTTCGGCCTGATCCTGAAGGGCGCGGGTGCCGAGGGCGATGACCACGGTGTCGGCTTCCAGGAAGCGGACGCCTTCGGGAGTTTCCACTTCCACGCCCTTGTCGGTGATCTTCTTGCAGCAGGCCTTGGTCAGATAGGAGACATGCTCGTTGGTGTCGATTTTTTCCACCAGCACGATGCGCTGCGTGTAGCCCGTGCGGCGGGCGATGAACTCATCCATTTCCACCATGGTGACGTCGCGGCCGGCTTCGGCGAGGTGCAGAGCGCATTCGCAGCCGGTGTCGCCGGCGCCCACGATGACCACCTTCTTACCCACGGCGTCGCGGTTCACGAAGGCCTGCGTGGCCAGCATGACGTTCTTGCCGTCGATGCCCGGAATCTTGGGCAGGGCGGGCACGGAACCCGTGCAGGCGATGACCACGTCGGGGTAGGCGGCTTCGATGAGTTCGGGGGTGGCTTCCGTGTTCAGGAACACCTTGATGCCGAGCTGACCCACGCGATGGATGAGCCAGTTCTTGAATTCCATGAGCGGATACTTGAAGGACACGTAGTCGGCAAAGGAAATCTGACCGCCGAGGTGATCGCTCTTTTCATAGAGGCGCACTTCGTGACCGCGTTCGGCCGCGGTGATGGCGGCCTGCATGCCGGCGGGACCGCCGCCGATGATGGACACGACCTTCTTTTCGGTGGCCGGAGGAATGATGTCGGTTTCAATGCCGATGCGGGGGTTCACGGAGCAGGCGTAGCGCTTGACCACGTCTCTGGTGAAGCCGGTGATGCCGCCGCCGAAGACGCGGGCGTTCTTTTCATCGAGGCAGTTGAAGCACTTGATGCAGGGACGGATTTCTTCGCGCTTGCCGAGGCGGGCCTTGTTGGCCCATTCGGGATCGGCAATGACGGTGCGGGCCATGGCCACGGCGTCGCAGTGACCTTCGGCGATCATGCGTTCGGCGTCTTCAGGATCGGTGATGCTGCCCACGATGATGACGGGGATCTTGATGCCGTGCTTTTTCGCCGCCACGCCCATGTATTCGTTGGGGCACTTGGGCATGAATTCGGAGGGGAACATTTCGGGACGGCTGCGCAGCACGCCGCGGTTGCCGCGGGAGAAGTGGACGAGATCGATCTTGTCTTCGATCATCTTGATGAACTCGCACGCTTCATCGATTTCCAGACCGCCGGGCTGACCTTCGGTGCCGGAAATGCGGTATTCCAGCAGGAAGTCGGGGCCCACGCGCTTGCGGATTCTGTCCAGCACCATGATGGAGAAGCGGGCGCGGTTTTCCAGACTGCCGCCCCACTTGTCCTTGCGGTGGTTTTCCGCGGGGGAGAGGAATTCGCCGAGCAGCCACTGATGCGCGCCGTGCACGAGGCACATCTTGAAGCCGGCGTTCTGGAGGAAGTGGCAGGTTTCGGCAAAGTGATCGGCCACCTCGTCCATCTGCTCTTCGGTGATTTCATCCACGACCTGACCGTTGGGAAGCACGCAGCCGGAAGGCGCAATGGGGTTTCTGCCTCCGTTGACCAGCGGGAAGGCGTACTTGCCGCCGTGCTCGATTTCAATGGAGGCGATGGCGCCGGCCTGATGAATGGCGTCGGTCATCTGGGTGAGGTAGGGCAGGTTGTTGATGTCCTGCAGGTTCACGTTGTGGAAGTGAGAACGCCCGCGATCCTGATCAACGGCCGCTTCGCCGAGCGTCACGCAGGCCGCGCCGCCGAGAGCTCTGTTGCGGAAATGCGCGATGGACTCGGGACGGATGTAGCCTTCGGGCGTGATGAAGTGCATGGCCTGCGCCGTGGGCGCGGTCCAGATGCGGTTTCTGAAGCGGATCTTTCCAACCTGAAGAGGTTCAAAAAGATGGGGATAGGCACGGATCATGGCATACTCCTGTATAGCCGGCGGTGTGGCCGGGAATTTGCTTTTACCGGAATAAAAGCAAAAAGCATGCCATTTTTAAATATTTAGGAATATCAATGAGATAAAAGATTGTTTAACGATATTTCGTGTATTTTTTACTAAATACCGTGTCAATTTTTCACTATATTTTGTGAATCATAACGGATGCCCAGTTTCTGCATGCGGGCGCGCAGGGTGTTGGGATGCACGTCGAGCAGCTCGGCGGCTCCGCCCCTGCCGCTGATCTTGCCGCCGGAGCGCTCCAGCGCCCGGAGGATGTGCCGCGTCACGGCTTCGTTGAGTGTTTCAAATCGTTCGGAAACGGAGGGTGCGCCCCAGGAAACGGCCACAGGAGCCGAGGCCTGCTCCTGCGGCATGAACCGGGCCGTCGGAGAAATCACCAGCGGACGGCGCATGTCGCCCATCCAGAGAATGACGGCGCGTTCCACGGCGTTGCTGAGCTCCCGCAGATTGCCGGGCCACGGGTAGGCCAGCAGTTCCCTCATGTTTTCCGGGGAGGGCTCGGGCAGGTTCTGCACGCAGTATTCGGAACATTTTCGGGCGATGAAAAACCGTATCAGCACGGGAATGTCTTCCGGACGACGACGCAGCGGAGGAATGGCAATGGGAAACACGCTGAGGCGGAAGTACAGATCGGAGCGGAAGCTGCCGCTTTGCACCATCTTGTCGAGATTTCTGTGCGTGGCGGCAATGATGCGCACGTCGATGCGCCGCTCCTCGTCGCCGCCCACGCGCTCCAGCACGCCTTCCTGAAGCACGCGCAGAAGCCTGGTCTGCGCCGGAAGCGAAAGTTCGCCCACTTCGTCAAGCAGCAGCATGCCCCTGTGTGCGCGCTCGAAAAAGCCCTTGCGGGAAGCGACCGCGCCGGTAAACGCTCCCTTTTCATGGCCGAAAAGTTCGCTTTCCATGAGCGATTCCGGCAGACTGCCGCAGTTCATCTTGATGAAGGGCGCATCCAGGCGTCCGGAAGAGCGGTACAGGGTTTCCGCCACGGCCTCCTTGCCGGTGCCGGTTTCGCCGAGAAGCAGCACGGGGCAGTCCTGACGGGAGACCTGCCATATCATTTCGCACACCTGATGCATGCCCGGAAGCTGCACCAGCGGAAGATACCGCCCCGGCTCCTCCCGCTTTTTCCCCGCGGCTTTCAAAGAAACATGACGTCCGAAATACCGCATGAGATCGTCGAGAAGCGCAAAGGCGGCGTTCACGTGCCCTGCGTGAAACACGTTCTCTCCGCGGTGCTCAAGAACGATGAGCGAGAGAGAAACAATCAGGCGTTGCGCCATCACCGCCCGGATGATGAGCGCGGAAAACCTGCGTTCGGGAAAGAGTCTGTGAATCACGCCGAGGGTGATGCCGTGATCGTCCTGATCGCCGAGACGCACCACCCGCTCGGGCCCGTGACTCAGGGCCAGCAGCTGTTCGGGGGTGCTGTTCAGCGTCACTTTGCGCATGCCCGTGATTTCGGGAAACAGGAACATGCGTTCTTCGCCCTGTCGCTCCGTGGCTGCCGTGACCAGAATGTATTCCAGGGGAAAATATTTTTTCAAAATCCGGTGAAGTTCCGCCATGCCCTCGGGCAGAGGCATGTCCTTCTGGAAGAACTGCGCCATCTCGTTGAAAAGAGGCTGAAACGACGCATCCGGCGCATCAGGAGGAAAAAGAAAAGTAAGCATGGCATCCTCGGCGGTGTTTCCTTAATCCATGATAATTTTTCATGTGCCTGTCAATGCATTCCTCTTGTGGCGCATGAACATATGTATTTTCTCTGATGGCAGAGATGTTTTTCTGTCTTTATGGACAACAACAGGGGGAAAAAGGAAGATTTTTTCGATGTTGTGCATGAGTTTGGTGAAGAAATGGGCGATATTTTCCATGCGTCATACGTTAATATTTTTTCAAGGCAATAGATCCATGCATCATCAGCAAAGGGCAAGTTCGCCGCTTCGCGAGTTTGCGAGGGGGGAGGCATGGCAGTGAGGCTCTGGCATCATGACGGAAGGCAGACGCATTGGGGGATCACGCGGCGGCGAGATGATGCGGGGCCCCTTGCAGCACTGGCGGGCAGAGAGCGGCGATACGGCCGGAGGCTATGAGCGCTTTTCGGGCTGATCGGAAGGCGAGGGGCGTCTTTCCCCGGCGCGGAGAAAGAGCGAGGCGTGGGAGCGCCATGTGCGCGACAGCGTGGCCAGGAGGAAGCTTGTCCAGGCGAACAGAAAAAAGACCGCGCCGTAGTCCAGAAGAAAGAGGGCGGCGTTTTCGCTCCACAGCATGAAGGAGCTCTGCATGGTCAGCGGAAAGGTCAGTTCTCTCTGAAAAAAGGCGTGCAGGCCGTACAAGGCAAGGGCGACGCTCAGGCCGGAGGAGGTCAGCCGATAGCCGAGCGGACGAGGCGCGGCAGGAAAGCGCGCAAACGGGGCGCAGAATCGCCTGCCGTAAACGCCGAGATGGACGGCTGCAAGCAGAAAGCACCAGTGGGCGCAGAAGACGTGGACGGTTCTTGCGGAGAGCCCGCCCTCGAGTCCGAGAAAGGCGAACACCGTTCGGGAAATGGGCACGGCACTGGCCAGAGTGCCGAGCAGCATGAGAAGAAGCAGGGCGTTCAGCGCGAGCCGGGCGGCCCGCGTGACGTTGTATCGGCCCTTGAGCAGCGACTTGTACCAGGCGCGGTTGAGCCATGCGTGCGGAAGAAGGGCAAAGGTCAGCAGAACGCCCAGCCACTCATGGACCGCTCCGCCGGTATGGGGGGCGGCCATGAGCAGAAGAAACAGCAGAAGGAGCACAAGATCCGTGAGAACGGTTGCGGGCATGTTCATCGTTGACTCCGGGGCGCGACGGCCGACGGGAAAGCAGCTCTTCCCGGAAGCCGGATTCGGGAAATATTCTATTCTGATGCTCAGAATAGACGACGCCCGCATGAGGATGAAGATGCATTCTGGGCAAAAACTTGCCTGATGCTGCCAGTCGGAGCAAAAGTTTTTTGCCGGACGACGCGGGGCGTCGAGCAGCCCGGGGCGGGGCTGGCGTCAGACGCCTGCGCGCAGTCCGCGCAGGAGGCGGAACTGCCGCCGTTGTCCGGCGACGCTGCGGAAGATGGCGCGGCGCGCGTGTTTTCCAAGCGGAGTCCGGTGTTTGCCTTCATGATAAAACGACGGTAGAGCGATAGCAAATAGTTATAGCGAATACGTTGACATAGTTTTAAAGCATGGATTATGTTCGGCTGAACACGAGGGTAACAGCATGGAATTCCGTACGTTGCGCTCCTTTCTCGCCGTGGCGCGGGAGCAGAGCATTTCCGGGGCGGCCAGATCGTTGAACATCACGCAGCCGAGTCTTTCCCGGCAGATCATGGAACTCGAAGAAGAAATGGGCGTGAAGCTTTTGGAGCGCGGCAACAGCAAGGTGACGCTGACGCGGCAGGGCATGCTGCTGTGCAAGCGCGCCGGGCAGATCATGGATCTCGTGCAGAAGACACGGGAGGAAGTGACCGCCGCTGAAGAGGAAGTGTCGGGCGTTCTGCACATCGGCGCGGGGGAAACGCAGGCCTTCCGTTCTCTGGCGGCGGTCGTGCGGGATCTGATGACGCGGCATCCCGGAGTACGGTATCATCTTTACAGCGGCAACGCGGCCGACGTGGCGGAACGTCTGGACAAGGGACTGCTGGATTTCGGCGTGTTCATCGAGCCGCACGACGTGACGAAGTATCATTATCTGCGGCTGCCGCTTGCCGACCGGTGGGGCGTGCTCATGCGCCGGGACAGTCCGCTGGCCTCGCGCGACGCCGTGCGTGCGGAGGATTTGTGGAATCTGCCGCTCATCTGTTCCCGCCAGGCGCTGGCCGGAGGACAGCTCTTGAGCTGGCTGCGCGTTCCTGCGGACAAGCTTTCCATCGTCGGCACGTACAATCTGCTGTTCAACGCTGCGATGATGGCGGAGGCGGGCACGGGATACGTTCTTTGCCTCGACGGAATTGTGAACACGGCGGGGGTTTCGGCGCTGTGCTTTCGTCCGCTGACGCCGACGCTGAAATCCCATGTGGACGTCGTGTGGAAAAAGAATCAGCTCTTTTCGAGAGCCGCGGATCTGCTTCTTGCCGAGCTGCGCGAGAGAGCCTGAGCAGGCGGAAAGCTGCGCCGCGCAGAGAAAAGAAAAGGCGGTCTCCCTCCGTGCTGTGGATGGGAGTCCGCCTTTTTGTCGTCCGGCGAGCCGACCGGCGTGGCGCGGCGAGGAGTGTTTCGCGGCCTGAACGCCGTTGTGGAAGAGGATGCGCCAAGGCGCTTACTTCTGGAGCGGGGCGATTTTCGAGTAGCCGTTCCAGGCGAAGAGCGGACGTTCCTGATCGTCGGCGTACACGTTTTCCACGTTGCAGATGTAGAAGTAGTGATCGCCTACATCGACGAATTCCCGCAGACGGCACTGAATGGCCGCCGCGCTGTGAACGGGAATCTGAATGTCGCAGTCGGGCAGGCTCTTGAGTTCGATGCCGAAGTCCCTGGCCTTGCTTTTCGTTCTGCCGGTGGAGCAGCCGCACTGCATGACCTGTTTGGCCAGCGCTTCGCCCGGAATGGTCAGCACCACGTTTTTGTTGGCTCTCACGGTTTCTCCGGTGTAGGAGGGCTTCATCATGGCAAAGCCTATGGTGGCCGGTTCAATGCTGAGATAGGTCCACCAGGACACCGCCGCGAGGTTGGTGACGCCCGCGTCGTTGCGGGAACAGATGAGCGTTACCGGATTGGGCGAGGTCACCTTGGCCACATCGAGAAGAGGAATGTTTTTCATGGTTGCTCCTTGCATGGGTTTTCTGTTGAAAGTCGGGGTGAACGAGGCGGGGATCAGGCGTTTTTCCCCATGTCTTCCGCCGTGGTAAGCGCCTTGTGTCCCACCATGTCGCCCGCGTCGTTCACGCCGGTGACGAACAGACGTCCTCTGTCCTTCCAGCCTTTGAGGCCGAGCATCTGCCGATAGGCTTCCGCCGGTCCGGCAAAGGACCGCAGAAACAGGCTTTCACCGCACATGAGCAGCATGGCCTCCCGAACCGGCATGTCGCGCAGCTTCTGCTTTTTGGAGTAGGGATAGAGCCTGTCCATGACGCACTTGATGTGACCGCTGAAGTTGTACCAGTACAGCGGACTGCAGAACACCAGCATGTCCGCCTTTTCCAGCAGCGGCCAGAGCTTTTCAAAGTTGTCTTCCAAAACGCAGGGGCGTCCGGTGCTCCAGCAGCCCTCGCAGTGCAGGCACGCGCTCATGCGTTCCCGCCCCGCGGCAAACACGTTCACGTCGTGCCCGGCTTCGCGCGCGCCCTTGACGAAGGCTTCCGCCAGCACGTCGCTGTTGCCGCCCTGCCTCGCGCTTCCGGTAATGACCAGAATATTTTTTTTCTTGCCCGATGCGGGCGTGGAGAAGGATTCCACCTTCACGGCGGAGGTGGAGGACACGTGCCGGTACAGCGCATGACCTGCCGCCGCAAGCAGGGCGGCTCCCGCGCCGAAAAAGAGGTTGCGCCGCGAAAGGATCTTTTTGCCGTTGGGGGAAGAATTCGTGTCGCTCATGGCAGGTTCCGTTTACAGGGAGGTTTTGAAGCGGCGGCTGACCATGGCTTCCAGTTCTTCATCCGAGCAGGAGCGCAGCACGTCGTCGATGTCTTCCAGCACGCGCCGCTTGGCTTCGGCGTCCTTGTTGGAAAAGCGATAGTTGAGCGGGTTCAGGTAATGCACGCCGTCGTAAAAGACGTCTATGGTCAGTTCTGAAAGGAAGGTCTGCAGCTCTTCGATTTTTTCGCGCTCCGAAGCCTCGACGAATTCTCCGCGCGCGGCCATGTCCGCGAGGGGCGTGTGGGGAAAGATCGTCATGCCCGTGGTGGTGATGAGCTGCGGATGCACCTGATTGAACATGGCGGCCGTGGCGCTGCCGCTGGAGCGCCCCTTTCCCTTGCCGCCCATGCCGAGAATGTAGAACGTGATGTAGGTGAGACCGGCCTCGTCGAGGCGCAGCAGCTGCTCCACGACCTCGGCGGAGGTCTGCCCCTTGTTCATGAGCGCAAGCACGCTGTCGTCGCCGTTTTCCGTGCCGATGTAGAGATGCGTGAGGCCCATGTCGCGCAGTTCGCGCAGCTCTTCGTCGCTCTTGTGCCCGATGTCGGCAATGCGGCTCTGCATGCTCACGCGCTGGAAGTTCGGCACGAGCCTGCGCAGCACGCGCAGGTTCGCCTGCAGCTTTTTCGTAGGCAGGGCGAAGGGATTGGAGCCGGTCATGTACACGGGCGTATGGTCGGAGAACATGGGGCGCAGGGAAAGAATCTCGCGTTCGAGATCATCCTCCGTGACCGCCATGAAAGGGTAGCCGCGCGACACGTAGCAGAAGTGACATTTATTGTAGGTGCAGCCCTGGGTGGCGCGCAGGAGCAGGGAACGGGCTTCCTGCGGCGGGCGCATGGCTGGTTCCGTGAACGTCATGATAAGACTCCCGTGAAGGTTGAAGCTCTTGTCTGTATAAATTTTTAGTGATTACTAAATAAATGTCAAGGCGCGCAGCGCGAAGAATGTGCCGATGAGGATGCAAGACGACGGGCAAAGGATGCGCGGAGGATGTCGCGGGCGGCCTTCCGAGCCTTTGACAATCCATGAGCTTGCCGCTCTGGAGCGCCGCGGAACGCGGACGAAGATTCGGGCAAAAAAAAACGTCGGCCCGAAAGTTCGGACCGACGTTGCAACGGGCAGGCCGTGCGGCGCAGGAGCGTTGTGCGCTGTTCGGCAGAAGGCGGGAGCTGGCTCCCGTGCCCGCCGTTGCGGATCCGGCAGAGGCATGGCGTGCCTGACCTGCGCCCTGCCGGGATTCCGCATCCAAGGAGTTTGTTGTTTTGCGTCAGTTGACGGCGCAGGCAGCGAGGAAGG
>NZ_DBMAHT010000031.1:0-11565 GCF_057866825.1 Mailhella sp. | reverse complement strand
GAAGGCCTGACGCACGCCGACCATGGCGTTGCTGACCTTGAAGGCGTCGCCCACCACGCTCAGCTTGACCACGTCTTCGAGTTCGTCGGCGAGCTTGTTCACCGGGCGGGAGCCCAGGGCGATGACGACGTAGTCGAAGCGGTCGCTCTGGGTCGAGCCGTCCTTGCGTCTCCAGGTGACCGTGCCGTCTTCGTCGATGGAGAGAATCTTGCAGGAGGTTTCAAAGCGTGTGCCGTGCTCGCGCAGCGAATCGAGCAGGAAGGTGCGTCTGGTGGCGATTTCTTCGGCGGCGATTTCGGGGAGCATGTCCACGATGGTCACGGAGCAGCCGTATTCACAGAGAAAGTCGGCCGTTTCCGAGCCCACCATGCCGCCGCCGGCCATGAGCACCTTGCCCTTGCAGGCGACTTCGCCCTTCAGCACCTGGGAGGCCAGCACCACCCTGGGGCCGTCGATGCCCGGAATCGGGGGCAGGAAGGGCGTGCTGCCCGTGGCGATGATGACGTTGTCGGGATGTTCGGCCACGCAGACGGCCTTGGTGAGCGGGGTGTTCAGGCGCACTTCCACGCCCAGCCGCTTGAGCTGTTCGACCTGCCAGGCCGGGAAGCTCGAAAGGTTGCCCTTGGAGGGCGGCACGGCCGCCAGCACGAACTGTCCGCCGAGAGCCGGAGAGGCCTCGAACAGGGTGACGTCGTGGCCGCGTTCCGCGGCGATGATGGCCGCTTCCATGCCGGCCACGCCGCCGCCGGCGACGAAGACGCGGCGCTTGTTCAGCGCGGGCTGCTTTTCATGTAAAGCTTCGTAGCCGAGTTCGGGATTGACCAGGCAGCGTATGCTCTCGTTGTTTCTCAGGCGGCCCTGACAGCCCTGAATGCAGCCGATGCAGCGGTTGATGTCCTGCGGACGTCCTTCGGCCAGCTTGCGGGGCAGGTACGGATCGCTCAGGGAATTGCGTCCCATGACGACGGCGTCGGCGCGGCCCATGCTCAGAATGAGTTCGGCCATGCCCGGCTCCGTGATGCGCGACACCGTGAACACCGGAATCTTCACCACGGTTTTGAGCTTTTCGGCGTAGCGGATCACCCAGCCCGGATCAATGTTCAGGGGCGGCACGATGGAGTATTTGCAGCCGTACAGGCCCACGGAAGCGTGAATGGCGTCCACGCCGGCCTCTTCCAGCACGTGCGCGACATAAATGGAATCTTCGAGCACGCGGCCGTCGCGTATGAGTTCCTCGGTGGAAATGCGTATGGTCACCGGAAAGTCCTTGCCGCACTTCTCACGGATGTCGGCGATGACTTCGAGCGGGAAGCGCATTCTGTTGGGCAGCGGGCCGCCGTATTCGTCGATGCGCTTGTTGGCGTGCCAGGACATGAATTCGGCAATCAGGTAGCCGTGGCCGCCGTGGATTTCCACGCCGTCGAAACCGGCCTTCTTGGCGCGGAGGGCGCAGTCGCCGAACTGGGAAACGATGGTCTTGATCTGTTCGATGGTGAGCGCCTGCGCGCCCTGCTGCACCAGCGGACACGACACGGCGGACGGCGCAAACGGAAGTCCTTCGTGCGGCACCTTGCCGTGAACCTGACGACCGGCGTGATAGATCTGCGCAAATATCTTGCTGCCGTGGGCGTGGACGCGTTCGGTCAGCTTTCTGTGGCTTTCAATCTGTTCGTCCTTCCAGAGTCCGGCGGTGATGTAGCCGCGTCCGCTTTTGCACACGGCGTAGTCTTCGGTGACGATGAGTCCCCAGCCGCCCTTGGCCTTTTCTTCGTGATAGGCAATGTACTGTTCCGTGGCCATGCCGTCGTCGTCGCAGAAGTCGGAGACCATGGGGGCGACGAAAAGACGGTTGGGAATGGTGACGGATCCGACCTGCAGGGGGGTGAAGATGTGCTCATACGTTTCTTTGTACATGCTGAGGCTCCTTGTAGTGTCTTGTCATTGCTGGAAAAGCGCGGTGGGCGGCATATTGGTCGCAGATATTTGCCTTATTGCAGACTGCCTATTTCCCTGTAGTAGCGTTCGGCTCCGGGATGCAGAGGGAAGGCGAGATTGGTGCAGCCGACCTTGGGGTCGATGGTGTCCCATTCCGGGAGGGCCAGGGCGATGTCGGCGCGGTGCGTCATGATGAGTTTGATGAGGTTGTACACCTTTTCTTCGGGAAGCTGGGCGCTCACTATCCATTCGGTGGAGTTGCCTATGCAGAGCACGTCGCCGTGCTTGCCCGGGAAGAGATCGTCGGGGAGCATGTGCGCGGAGAAGCCGTACTTGGTCTTCATGAATTCGGCGGTTTCCTGCGCCAGCGAGATCCATTTCAGATTGGTGCTGTTGACGAGTTCCTGAAGGAAGGGGCCTTCGTTGGGGCCGAACCACAGGAAGATGTCGAGCAGGCCGTCCTGCATGAGGGCCACGGAGTCGCTGGTGGCGTTCGTCATGATTTTCCAGCCCATGTTCCGCAGGTCGGCGTAGGTGAGACCGCAGGATTCCACAATGCCGTTGAACGCCACTTCGGCCATGCCGCCGCGGGGGCCCACGCCGATGGATACGCCTCTTTTTTCCTTGAACAGCTGTTCCAGCGACTCTATCTTGCTCTCTTCCCTGGCGACGATGTGCAGGCGGGCGAGGTCGCCGGTATTCAGAATGGAGCAGACGTTGCCTATTTTCTTTCTGTAGGGAGCGGTGCCGTTTACGGCGGCCACGCCGAGCACGTGCTGGGTGACGGTGAGATCGCACTTGTTCTGGGAAGCCCGCACGATGTTGCCCGAAGCCGCGCCGGGCAGCAGCTGGAATTCCGCGCCGGGACATTCCCGAGTCACGATCTTGCCGACGGCCGCGAGGCCGATGGTGAAGGTTCCGCCGGACGCCGCGCCCACGGCGACGATGTTCATGTTTTCCGCACCCTGAGCGGGGAAGGCATACATCATGAGCGCCATCAGAGCGCCGGTTATCAGCTTTTTCATACTAGGCTCCCTTGGTGAGGTTTTCAGTTTCCAGACTGCACTTGCCGGCCGCCCGGCACTTGATGATCTGGGAGGCGACGGCGAGTCCGATGCAGACTATGCCGATGACGTCGGTGATCTTTCCGGAATCCACCATCATGAAGCCGCCCACGATGAACAGCGCGCGTTCCACGATATTGGCGTTGGTCTTGAAGTAGCCCTGCACGCCGGCGGCGATGCTTATCACGCCGAGGAAGGAGGTGCAGGCCGCCTGGATCAGGGAGAACCAGTCGCCTTCAAGCAGGAGGTTGGGCTGATAGATGAACATGAAGGGAATGATGAATGACACGCAGGCGAGCTTCATGCCCACCATGCCGGTGCGCATGGCTGAGGCGTCTGCAATGGCCGCGCCGGCGTAGGAGGCCAGGCAGACCGGAGGCGTGATGACGGAGAGCACGGCATAGTAGAGCACGAACAGGTGGGCCGACACCACGCTGAAGCCGGACTTGATGATGAGCGGCGCGCCGAGGCTGGCCACCAGGATGTAGGCGGGAGCGGTGGGCACGCCCATGCCCATGATGATGCACACGAGCATGATGAGCACGAGGATGATGAAGCGGTTGTCGCCGGCGACGGAGGAGACGAAGTTGATGAAGGTGAAGCCGAGGCCGGTGAGGGTGATGACGCCGACGACGATGCCCGCGCAGGCGCAGCACGAGGTGATCATGAGGGAGTTCTTGGCGGCAAAGACGAAGGTGTCGTAGAGCTTGCGGATGCCCATTCTGGTGTCTTTGCGGATGAAGGACATGAGATAGATGGAAAGGGTGGAAAGCAGGGCGGAGAGCACCGGGCTGCAGCCCATGACCATGAGCACGATGAGCAGCAGGATGGCGGAAACATAGTAGATCTGCCGATAGATGCGGTGCACGTCGGGAATCATTTCCGGGGGAATGGTGCCGGCGTTGTGCTTGCAGGCCTCGAAGTGGATCATGAAGAAGAGGCTGGCGTAGTACAGGATGGCGGGCAGCAGGGCGGCCTTGGCCACGGCGAGGTAGCCGACGCCGGTGATGTCGGCCATGATGAAGGCCGCGGAGCCCATGACCGGGGGCATGATCTGACCGCCGGTGGAGGCCACGGCTTCCACGGCGCCGGCGAATGTGGGCTTGTACCCCACCTTCTGCATCATGGGAATGGTGATGTTGCCGGTGCCGTACACGTTGGCCACGGCGCTGCCGGAAATGGTGCCGAACATGGCGCTGCCGAAAATGGCCACCTTGGCCGGGCCGCCCTTGGCGTTCTTGGTCCAGTAGCAGGCGAGGTTCATGAACAGATCGTTCATGCCGCTTTTTTCAAGAAAGGCGCCGAAGAGCACGAAGGCGAAAATGATGGTGGCGGCGTTCGACAGAGGAACGCCGTAAATGCCGTCGGTGAGCAGGAAGACGTGTTCCACGATTTCTTCCACGGACTTGCCCGAATGATGCAGGAATCCGGGGAGATAGTCGCCGAAATAGGTATAGAGAAGACCGCACGTGGCCACGATGACCAGCGCAACGCCCGACGTGCGGCGGGTGATTTCAAGCACAAGGAGAATGGCGGCCACGCCGATGAACATGTCGACGTCCGTCAGCGGATCGACGTAGGGCAGCCTGTCGAAGATGTAGTCAAAGTAAACGTAGAAGAACGAAGCGATGACGAAGGCGAGAATGCAGCAGATGAAGTCGACGACGCGCAGAAATCGGAAGGAGTTCGACTTGCCGTAGATGGGAAAGATAAGAAATGTAAGCGCCATGACGAAGCCGAGATGGAAGGCTCGTTGTATGGATGTGTCCAGCACATAGAGACCGGAGATGGTCACTATCTGATAGATGACGAACACAATGCAGATGGCATTGGTCAGCGGCGTGATGATTTTCTTTTCAAAGGCGTCTGTCGACATGGCGAACTCCTGCTGTCATGCACGAGGCCCCGGCCTTTGCATCCACCTGCGGATGCACGCCGGGGCCTGTGGCGTATTGATGGGCACGTTGACGTGCCGGGCTATCAGAATCGACGGTAGTCTTCAGGATCAATACCAAGCGCACGAGCAGCGTTCTTGTACATGACCTTGTCGCGCACTTCCTCTCTGAGCGGGAAGGAATTGAAGATGTCCAGCCCTTCCTTCATGGGCACGAAGGGATAGGAGCTGCCGAACAGGAACTGATCCTGAATCATGCAGTTGGCGGCGTCGATGTAGCGGCGCCACCAGGCGGTGTGGTTCAGATACATGTCGGGGCACAGGAAGAGATTGGGATGACGCAGCGCGCAGAAGATGGACTGATCGACGTAGGGAACGCCGCCGTGAATGTTGATGACGGTCAGCTTGGGGAAGTCGTTCAGCATTCTGTCGAGATAGACGGGGTCGGAATAGCTGACGTCGGGACCGGTCATGCCGCCGGCCATGATGAACACGGGAATGTTCTTTTCCTGCAGGTAGTCATACATGGGATAAATTCTGGCGTCGTTGAAATACATGGGCTTCGGGCCGCGGCCGGGTTCCAGACAGACGGCCTTGACCGGGCCGTTCACGACCCACTTTTCAATGAGTTCCATGGAGCGGCGGAGCTGGCAGGTGTCCAGGGCAATGGCGCCGTAGAAGCGCTTCGGATAGTCGGCCATGATCTGGGCCACTTCTTCCGGGGTGACGTAGGGCTCGGGAGCCGCGCCCCAGCGGGCGGGAGCCAGACCCAGATCGATGCGGGCTTCATCCATTTCCTGCAGGCAGAGTTCCAGGGATTTTTCCCGGACGGAAGGAGCCATTCCCACGCCGAAACGCTTGTGGAATTCATAGGCGTGACCATTGTACACGGTGGAATGGAGGTACGATTCCGTCGCGGGGCGCAGTCTTGCATCAATAATCATCTGATACTCCTTACAAGAATAAAGTTGCCTGTGACACCGGCGTTGTGAGCACCGTGCGCACATGGGGTGTCGGATTATGCCCTTTATGTAGCAAATAGCGTGCCAACACCCGCGATTTCCGCAGAAAAAGAGACGTGAAGAAGAGATATTTATAATCTATTGATATTATTATTTATTATAAACGGTAAGCCTGCGTGTTGCGCAAAAAGTCCCGCCGACGGAACGTCCGGGGCGGCATGTGATTTTTTATCTGTGTCTGTTTTTTGAAAAGCAGACACAAAAATTCCAAAAAACAGACAAATGGGCATAGTCCGACATACGGCCGTTGTACAAAATCCATGCGCAGTCTCCGCCGCCAGGTGGCCGCGTATTCTGCGCTCGGGCGCATCCGATCGAGGCGCTCGCCGAGGCGCGCGTGGCAAAGACGCCCCGCCCGGAAAGGCAAAACGGCGCCGCATGACGGGCGGCAGAGGACACGGCACGCAAAAAAAGGACAGTATGATCCATACTGTCCTGAATATTCGTTTTTTGAAGCATGATGAGGAAGATGATATTTCTGCAATAATAAGCATTCTCTTGCGCACATTTCGGGAAGCATCGTTGAAAATATACATATACCAGAATATTATTTGTATATTTTCGGATCAATACCGTACTTTGCGCATTTGTAGTAGAGCGAACTTCTGGATATATTCAATATTTTTGAACTTCCGTACACGTTTCCACGCTGTTGCGAGAGAATGTTCCGTATGATGGCTTCCTCGGTCTTATACAGCGACTGACTGCTGAAATCGTGCATGGTGGAGGACGGTGTCGGAGAGGTGTCGTCGAATGCGCCGTACTCGCGGACTATGGAAGAGGGAATGTGCTCAAGTCGAATGGTGTCGCAGCGGCAGACATAGACGGCGCGGGTGATGACGTTTTCAAGTTCGCGCACATTGCCGGGCCAGGAATATTTTTTGAAGACTTCCAGGACTCTGTCGTCTATTTTTTTTATATCGGTGTTGAAGTTGTTGGATATTTTATAAACAAAGTAATTTGCCAGCGTCTCCACGTCTTCCATGCGTTCCCTGAGTGCGGGAATGTGAATGTTGAACACGTTCAGTCGATAGAAGAGGTCTTCGCGGAACATGTTGTCGGCAATCGCCTTGTGCAGATTCCGGTTGGTGGCGGCAATGATCTTGACGTTGATTTTTCTGCTCTGCTGTCCGCCAATGCGGCAAAGTTCGCCATCTTGCAAAATTCGTAACAAGTTTGCCTGAATATGCAGGGGCATTTCGCCTATTTCATCAAGAAAGATTGTGCCTCCGTCTGCAAGCTCGAATTTGCCTGCCTTGCCGTGCCGGCTTGCGCCGGTGAACGCGCCTTCGGAGTAGCCGAACAGTTCGCTCTGCACGAGCTCGTGGGGGAGAGCTCCGCAGTTCACGGCGATGAAGGGCTTGCCGGAACGCGCGCTCGCGTTGTGAATGGACTGGGCAAACAGTTCCTTGCCGGTGCCGCTTTCGCCGATGAGGAGCACGGGAAAGTCGTTCAGGGCCGCGCGTCTGGCGTAATCGACGGTTTCCAGCACGGCGGGCGAACGGCCGACGATGTCCTTGAAGCTGTACACGGCCCGGGGCACGGGGACCTTCTTGAGATCCTTGATGCGCGAAACTTCCCGGAACGTGAGCACGATGTCCTGATTCTCGGAGATGGACATGGAAAGCACGCAGGTGATGGAGGCTCCGGTCAGAGCGTTGACGCACACGGACTTTTCGTCGATGAAGGGCGTTTTGTTGACGATTTTTTCCGTGACCACGCTGTTGAACGACATGAGGTCGAAGATGTTCTTCGAGATGCTTTCGCAGTCGAGGTCGAGCAGTTTTTTGGCGTACTTGTTGACGAGATAGACGGAAAAGTTGTGTTCGAGGAAGATGAGGCCGTCGGTAAGCACGCTGATGAGCGTGTTCTGCCGCTGCAGGAGCGTGTAGGCCTTGATCTGTTCGGTGATGGCGTTGACGGAAATTTCGATGATGCTGCGGATGAACGGCTTGAACTCGTCGGCCCTGACGATGACGCCGAGAAAGCCGAGCACACGGGTTCTGGTGGCGTTCCAGATGGGGGAGGCGGTGCAGGCGATGTTTTTGTTCTGGATGCAGTAATTTTCGTTGCCGATGACGGTGATGAGCTTTTCTTCGTGGCGGCAGGTGGCGATGCCGTGCGTGCCGATGTGGCGTTCGTCGAAGGTCATGCCGAGGCAGACGCTGTCGTCCTGGCTGCGCAGGTCGATGACGGTTCCGGAGGCGTCGGTGAGAATGACCGTGCGGATGATGTCTTCATTGAAATAGAAAATGTCGGACAGGATGACGGAAGAGCAGGAAATGAGCACGTCGTTTTTCTTGACGGCCTTGTCGAGTTCCTTCTGCGGAACGATGACCGTTTGCAGCGACTGATAGTTGACGTTGTAAACCTTGCTTCTTTTCCAGGAATTGTAAATGGAGTTGCGCAGCACCTTCTTGTCGATGTTTTCGCCGCGGATGAACATTTCCCATTGATTTTTTACCTGTTCCTGACAGTCGGCGTCGCTGGGAACCTTGAATATGTTCTTTGAGAGTTTCTGATACAGCATGCCGCACTCCTCCCGCCGTTCTTGTCCGGAACGCTCGGCCTTCTTGGCGCCGCTTGTTACATGAAAACTACCTGAAAATATTTATTTAATAGGTACATAAAATTTCTTGTGTTGTAAAGGCGTTTGCTCGTTTTGCCCGGCAGATCCGCCTTGCCGGACACGGCGGAGGCGGTGGCGAAGCCGCGGCTTCCGAGCGCTGAAGAACCGGCGGAAGAGCTGATTCCGCCGGTTCGGACATGTTGTTGCCTGCGGCGTCGCCTCTTTTCGGAGACCTGCCGTCTGCGGGCGGCGCCGGGCGTTTTCTGGAAGCCCCCGACCGCTGCCCTTCCGGGGCGTTGCGGCCTGGGCGCGCCTGTTCTGCGCTAGAGCAGGCGGTACACGGCCGGGGCGACTTCGGGAAAGCGTTCCCGCACGCCGGGGTCGTGCCCGGGAATGACGTTTTCTGCCGTTTTTGCCGTGCGGCGGATGGTTTCCAGCGCCTGAAACACTTCGTTCACGTCGTAGTGGATGCCGCAGGGAATGGTTTCTTCCAGATTTTTGAGAAGCGGACAGACGTCGCTGGTCAGAAGCCGGGTTTCGTTGTCCTTCCGGACGCTGACGGCCAGAAGTCCCGGCGTGTGACCGCCGAGGCGCACGGCGGTGATGCCGTCGGCAATGGGGCAGAGATCATCCTCGATGATGCGGACTCTGCCGTCGAAAAGCAGGTTCATGAAGTTTTTCAGCGCCGGGAAATAGTAGTGCTTCGCGTAGGTTTCATACTTCATCCACGCGCTTGTCACGTAGTGGATTTCCTTCTGATGCACGTGATAGACGGCGTTGGGGTAGAAGTTGTCGCCGGCGTAGTGATCCCAGTGCAGATGGGTGAGAATGACGTGGCGGACGTCTTCGGCGCTGAAGCCGAGACTCTTGAGAAAATCGACGGGATGAATCTGCGGTTTAAATTCGATGTGCAGAGCCTCGGTGCATTCCGGGGTAAAGGACTGATCCACGAGCACGGGGCCGAGTTCATCATCCACGATGCACCAGTTGAAGTAGGCGGAATAGATGGTTTCGCCTTTTTTTTGCCGGTACTGGTAGAGCATGTTCTGCATGTTTGCGGGACGTATTCCCATGCAGAAAGCGTAAAGCGCCTGCACCATGTGTCACTCCGTGAAGAATTAATGCCCGGCTGCGGCGAGAAGCGCGGTCAGATCGTGTTTGGCGTTGTCGGCAACGTAGCGCAGATCGGAGCCAAGAGAGATGATGTTCCCTCCTTTTTCCCGGAAGTATCGCGCGCCGTCAAGGGAGAACTGGAATGATCCCACGCTGATGCCGTGCGCGGCGCATTCGGCGACGGCACGGCCCACGTATTCGCGAAATTCCGGATCCGCCATGCCGCGCGGCACGCCCATTTCCTGCGCGAGGTCGCCGAGGCCGATGAAGAGCGCGTGGATGCCGGGCACCCGGCCGATGTCGAGAATGCGTTTCATGGCTTCTTCCGACTCTATCTGCGCAATGAGGCATTGCCGGTCGTTGGCCGTGGCCGCATAGTCCTTCAGCGTGCCGAAGCGGGTGAGGCGTGTGGTTCCCGCGTAGCCGCGTATGCCCTTGCGCGGATAGGTACAGGCGGAAACCAGGGCTCGGGCTTCGTCCGCGCTCTGCACCAGCGGAAACATGAGGTTGTCCACGCCGAGAAAGTCCATGACGCCCTTGAGCGCGTCGGGATCGTGTCCGGGCACGCGGAGCACGGGCGTGCAGCCGGGGCACACCTGCACGGCCCGCACCTGGGCGAGCATGTTTTCCGGCGAGGTGAAGGTGTGCTCGGCGTCGATGACGATGAAGTCGTAGCCCAGGCAGGCCAGCATTTCGGTGATGTGGCTGTTGCCGCTGAACACGATGGTTCCCAGAGGAACGCCGCCGTCGCTGATTTTTCTGCGGAGCGGATTGAGCGTCATGAAAAGCTCCTTGCTGAGCCGGCGGCGTCGGGCGGCGTGCCGGGAAGAAGGTCGAAAGGGCGGAGACTCCCCCAAATGGGCGCTCCGTGCGGCCGGAAGACGGCGCTGCCCTGTCTAGTCGGTCGGGCAGACGACGCGCACGCGGCTTGAGGCGGTTTTGCGCAGGGCGGCCATGGTTTCCGCGGAAGGGCCGGCGACGCCGGCAAGGGAGTAGGCCCGGCCGATGTTGCCGTACTTTTCTTCGCCCAGGCGGTGATAGGGCAGAAGCTCGTAGGACGCCTGCGGGAACTGGCCCGCGAATTCGGCGATGCGGGCGATGGTGTCGTCATCGTCGTTGAATCCGGGAATGATCGGCGTGCGTATGAGCACGGGCAGGTTCGGCATGTCGCGGCACAGACGGGTGATGTTCTGAAGAATGAGCCGGTTGTCGACGCCGGTGCCCCGGCGGTGGGCTTCGGGATCGATGTGCTTGACGTCGATGATGGCCTGATCGAGATACTGGGCCAGACGATGCAGGGTGTCGTATTCGGCGTAGGCGCAGCTTTCGATGGCGACGTGAATGCCTTCTCGGTTGGCCAGGCGGCAGACGGCTTCGGCAAAGCGCGGCTGGGTGAGCACTTCGCCGCCGGAGAGGGTGATGCCTCCGGAGCTGTAGTTGTAGAAGAGCGCGTCGCGTGCGGCCATGCGCATGACCTCGCCCGCAGACACGCTTTTGCCGATGACTTCTATGCAGCCCGAGGGGCACACGGCGGCGCAGGTCCGGCAGTTGACGCAGGCGGCGGGGTTCCAGACCACGGCGTTGCCGTTGCGGCTCAGGCAGTTCCGGGGGCAGATGTCTATGCACTTGCCGCAGCGTTCGGCGCCGAGGCAGCGGGTCACGCGCCGGGAGATCTGCGGCGAGGAGGTCTGGGATTCCGGGTTGCAGCACCAGTAGCAGCGCAGCGGGCAGCCTTTCAGAAAGATGGTCGTTCTGATGCCGGGTCCGTCGTGTACGGAGAATTTTTGTACGTTGAAGATGGTGCCGGTGACCTGTTCGAGTTCGCTGTCGTGCATCATGGGCTTGTCCAGAAGGGCCGGCGGAGTGCCGCGGCCGGAAAAAGAGGGCTGTGCCCGCTTTCGCGGGCACAGGGAAGGCTACAGAGTGGTGTGCTCGACACGGGCGATGATTTCATTCTGCAGCGAGGGG
>NZ_DBMAHT010000030.1:0-21168 GCF_057866825.1 Mailhella sp. | reverse complement strand
AAAAAACCTGCACCCGGCGCGCTCGGAACGCCCCTGCTGCTTCATGGCTGCGCACATGCGGAGGCCTGCGCCCGGCACGCTTCTGCCTTCCCCGCCGTTTTTTCCGTCCGTGCCCGTCCTTCTCCGCTCCCGTCCTTCCCCCGCTCCTTGCCGCACCCCGGAACAGGACGACGCGCAAAAACGCTCCCGCACTTCTTCCGTTTCGCGCAGAACACATTGGCTTTTAGCGGAAAAAGCCTTATCTTCCCGGAAAGGAACACAGGTTTCGCGCCCCTCTTTTGCGGACGGCGAGACCTGCGCTCCGGCGTTTCCCCCAGCGCGGAGCGCGCTCCTTTTTTCCGCGCCGAACAGGCGCAACAAACGAGGACAACATGAACAAGGAAACCTTTGAGGCCCGCCGGGAAAAACTGCGCCGCCTCATGCATGAAGAAGGGCTCGACGCGCTCATCGTCAGTCAGCCCGCCAACCGCTTCTATCTCTCCGGCTTCGAGCTGCACGACTGCCAGTGCAACGAAAGCTCGGGCTGCCTCATCGTCATGAAGGACGGCAAGGACTGGCTCTGCACCGACTCCCGCTATGAAGAGGCCGCGGCCCAGCTCTGGGACAGGGAGAGGGTGTTCATCTACCGCGGCGCGTCCTCCGAAGCGCTCAACGGTCTGCTCAAGAACCTGTGCGGCACCGGCGTGGTCGGCATGGAAGCCGAACACCTCGCGTGGAGCTACGTGCAGCGCCTCGAACCCGGACTCTCGCTCAAGGCCGCCGACGGTCTGGTGGAACAGCTGCGCGAAGTCAAGGACGACGAGGAAATCCGCCTCATCGCCGAATCCGTGGCGCTCAATCACAAAATGCTCGAATGGCTGCCTTCCGTGCTGGTTCCCGGTCAGGACGAAGCGGGCGCGGCCTGGGCCATTGAAAAATACTATCGCGAACACGGCGCTTCGGAACTGAGCTTCCCCTCCATCGTGGCCATGAACGCCAACGCGGCGCTTCCCCACTACGCCCCGGAAACTCCTTCCGTGTTCACGGAAAACTGCATGGTGCTCGTGGACGAAGGCTGCCGCCTGAACCGCTACTGCTCCGACCAGACCCGTACCTGCTGGATAGGCGACAAGCCCTCTCCGCGCTTCACGGAAATGCTCGACCGTGTGCAGGAAGCCCAGCGGCGCGCCATTGCCGCGCTGCGTCCCGGCGCAACGGGCAGGGAGGTGCATCAGATTGCCGTGGACTACTTTGCCTCCTGCGGCATGGATCAGTACTTCACCCACTCTCTGGGGCACGGCGTGGGCCTGGAAACCCACGAAGGGCCGCGCCTCAGCCCCACAAGCACGAAACCGCTTCAGCCCGGCATGATCGTGACCATCGAACCCGGCCTCTACTTCCCCGGCTGGGGCGGAGCCCGCTGGGAATACATGGCCGTGATTACCGAAGACGGCTGCCGGGTGTTCTAAGCCCCGCAGGCAAAGGCAACGAGCGGCCCGGCGTCGCTCCCCGCGGCGAAAAACGCCGTCCGTTTTGCGGAAGGGCGTCAGCTCCAGGGAAGGAACGCCGCGCCTGCCGGGCTGCGACGCTCTGGACGATTCCGGGCGCATGATTATCTTTTCCTTGCCGGAGAGAAGCGTCCCCTGCCCTCTTCCAAGGCAACACCCCCACTCTTCAGGAGACTCGCATGATTCACCCCGAAAAGCGGCATTTCATCATTGTAGCTAAGACTCTCGGCATTCAGGTTCTGCTGTTTGTCGGCATTCTGTTCGCGGTGTGGGGCTCGCAGAAGCTCTACACCCTCATTGATCCCGTGAAATTCCCCGTCTATCAGGCGGAAATCAAGGACAACATGACGGATCAGGAAAAGGGCGCCGCGCTCCTTTCCTCCCTCACCCACCGCATGGACGCGGAACTCTCCTCCACCTTCGGCTGGACGGCCAACGACATTCTGTTCAACCGCTGGATCATGGACAACCGCGCCTATCGTCAGTTCGGCACCTACGTGGCCACCAAGATGCTCTTCGACCACTATTCCACGGTCATCGCCAAGCTCGGCAACAACGACCGTGAAAACGATCTGCTCTACAACGCCCGCCTCAACTACTTTGCCATCAGCCCCAAGCGCTGGGGCATGCTCTTCATTCCCTCGGCCGAAGGCTCCTTCAAGAAGGCCCTTTCCATGACCGAGCAGTACAAGAAGGATCTGCTGGCAGGCAAGGCCGTGTACAACTGCCGCACCGACGACATTTATTCCGCCTTCAATCTCATTCTGGGCGAAACGGTGTTCGGCTACGCGCTCGGCCTGCTCAACGACAGTCAGGACCTGCCCTTCTACACGCTGGACAACCGCATCTACGAAGCGCAGGGCGTCATTCTGGTGGTGCGCGACTACCTCAAGACCATGTATGAACTCTACCCCGAAATAGGCACCAAGAACAACGAACAGAACATGGCCGAGGCCATGCGCTACATGGACCTCATCTGCAATTACGATCCCATGTACATCACTTCGTCGTTCAACTCGGGCGAGCTCATCATTTCCTACCTGCTCTTCGCCCGCAACAGACTCACCGACATCCGCGACAGCCTGAGAATCTGATTTTCCGGTGTCCGCCGTCATTTCGGCGCGGGAGATTGCTCCCGCACCCGCCCGTCAACCACAGGGGAAGGAACGCGTTCCTTCCCCTTTTTTCCGCAGGCGCATCCGCCATGACAGAACATCATTCCCCCCTCTCTCAGGAAAGACTCGCGGCCCTGCGCCGACTGTTCCATCAGCACCCCGAAACCGGCATGGCCGAATTCTGGACCACCGCCCGCCTGGCCGAAGAGCTGACAGGCTTCGGACTTTCGCCCGTGGCGGGCTCGTCCGTCACCGCTCCCGAGGCCCGCATGGGCGTGCCTTCGCCGGAAGTCATGCGCGAAGCGCTGCAGAGGGCCGAAGCCGAAGGCGCGTCGCGCGCGTGGCTTGAGCGCATGAACGGCACGACCGGCCTCGTGGTCGATCTGCGCCCCGACCTGCCCCCCGGCACCGTGCTGCGCTTCGACATCGACGCCGTGAGCGTGCAGGAAAGCGCGTCGCCCAAGCACCGTCCGGCGAAGGAAGGATTCGCCTCGCTCCACGACGGCCTCTGCCACGCCTGCGGACACGACGGACACATGGCCGTCGGTCTGGGGCTCGCCGCCGCCCTCGCACCTCTGCGCGCCGAGCTGACACACAACGTGCGCCTGCTCTTTCAGCCCGGCGAGGAAGGCTGCCGCGGAGCGCGCGCCATGGCCGCCGCCGGATGGCTGAACGGTGCGCGGCATTTTCTGGCCGCACACATCGGCATGTGGGCCGATCAGGATCACGCCCTCGTGTGCGGAGCCCGCGGCTTTCTCGCCACCACGAAGTTCGACGTGGAATTCCGCGGCCGGGCCGCCCACGCCGGTGCCGAACCGGAAAAGGGCGCCAACTCGCTGCTCGCCGCGGCAAGCGCCGCCCTCAACATGCACGCGCTGCCCCGCCACGGTCAGGGCGACTCGCGCATCACCGTGGGCATGCTCGAAGCCGGAAGCGGACGCAACATCATTCCCGATCACGCGCGCATGGTCTGCGAAACGCGCGGAGCCACCACGGCCGTCAACAACTACATGTTCGAGCACTGCCGCACCATCATCGAACACACGGCCGCCATGTACGAACAATCCTGCACCGTCCGTCTCATGGGCGGCTCCGACAGCGCAGACAGCGACGATTCGCTGCGACGCGTCGTCCGCGAGGCGGCCCGCGCCGTGCCCTGGTTCCACGAGAAACTCATCCGGGATTCCGCGCCCGGCTTCGGCAGCGACGACGCCTGCGTTCACATGGCAGCCGTGCAGCAGCAGGGCGGCGACGCCGCCTACCTCATGCTGGGAAGCCGCCTTGCCGCAGGACATCACGCCCCGGACTTCGACTTCAACGAAGACGTGCTTTCGCCTTCCGTGGAACTTCTGGCACGCGTGACGCTCGCCCTCGACAGGGCGTAAACGCCTTGACGATGCAGGGGCGTCCCAGGCGTCCCGATTTCGGAACAGATTGACTCGACGGGGAAAAACAGCATATTTTTGCCATAGTGTTTCTTCGTACGCGCGTTCCGAAGAGAAGTTCCGTCATCCCTGCGCGACAGCATGACGCCGCGCAAACATTCAAGGAGAGAGCATGAAAAAATTTCTGTCCTGTCTGGTCACCGGTCTCGTCAGCGTCTTTCTTCTCGCCTCCGTCGCCGTCGCCGAGGACGTGAAGACCGATTACTTCACGCTTGCCCTCTCCGACGGCTGGACCATGCCCAAGCCCGTGCAGAGCGCCAACGGCGCAGTGGTCGCCATCGTGCAGTATCCCGACGGCAAGGGCGCAGTGAGCGTGACCGTTACGCCGGCGCCGCTTCCCGCCAAGGATCTTGCCGTCCAGACGCTCAACAACATGAAATCTGGCGGCTTCACCGTTTCCGAGCCCGTCGCTTCCGGCGACTCCTATGTCGGCGAATTCTCCCAGCAGCAGGCCAGGGGGGTCAGCTACTTCACCTCCAACGGCAAGCTCGGCAGCGTCATCACCATCGTCGGCACCGACACCAAACCCGGCAAGGACTTTTTGAACAAAAACTTCAAGTCTGCCGATGCAAAACTCTTCCCCGCCTCATTCTGATCCGCAACAATGCCCCTGCGCAGAAAAAACGCCGTTTCGGCATTGATCTGCGCGGACGGCAAAGATTCCGAAAGCCGACGATCCGACGCCCTTCGCGACGGACGCCGGCTTTTCTCTGATCCTCAAGCGACGACAACGCTCCGATACGACCGGCAAACATGCATTGCGACAAAATTCCGCCCCTTTCGACTGCAAATGCCCCATGCACCGCGCGAGGTGAAAGGTCACAACCTGTCGCTTGCGAATAAAAAGCAGGAACTTGCGGTAATTCCGTGCAACACAACGTGCCGGAAAAGCCTGTTCACAATGAACTTTCCGCCGGAGCCGGCAAAAATCACTTTTCTGATTTTTTCTCCTCAATTTTTTTCGTTCACAGTGAAGAAGTACTTTGTGCAATTTTTATTTTTTATAATATCAAAGGGGTATCACATCTTTTTCATGACGTTGTCTTGAGAAAAAAACTACACGAAAAAGATTCGTCTTTAATATCAAAAACCCCTTGCCTTAGTTGGGGTTTTCCCTTTATCTTAGTAGCGTAAAAATTATATCTAGTCCGTTGACTTTTATAACCCTTCGGGGAGGGTATGTCATGATTAGTCCCAATCTCGTCAAAGACCTGAGTGCTCTGCTGGGCGCTGAAAACGTGTTCACCAGCGAAGCCGACAGGCAGTGTTATTCCTACGACAGCGCCGTGCTGCCTCCCAAGGTGCCGGCGCTGGTTCTTCGTCCCACGCAGACGGAACAGATCGGCGAAGTCGTCCGTCTGTGCTATGAGGCGGGTCTTGCCATCACCGTGCGCGGCGCAGGCTCCAACCTTTCCGGCGGCACCGTGCCGGACACCGTGGACAGCGCCGTCATCCTCACCAACAGCCTCCAGAAGATCCTCGAAATCAACACCGAAGATCTGTACGCCGTGGTGCAGCCCGGCGTGGTCACCGCCCAGTTCGCCGCCGCCGTGGAAGCGAAGGGCCTCTTCTATCCGCCCGATCCGGGTTCCATGTCCGTGTCCACGCTGGCCGGCAACATCGCCGAAAACGCCGGCGGCCTGCGCGGTCTCAAGTACGGCGTCACCAAGGACTACGTCATGGGCCTGGAATTCTATGACTATGAAGGCAATCTGGTGAAAACCGGCTCCCGCACCGTGAAGTGCGTGACCGGCTTCAACCTCGCCGGTCTCATGGTCGGATCCGAAGGCACCATGGGCGTCATCAGCAAGGCCATTCTCAAGCTGGTTCCGCCGCCCCGCGCCTCCCGCGCCATCACCGCCGAATTCGCCGACGTGCAGGACGCCGCCGACGCCGTGGCCGCCATGATCGCCGCCCACGTCGTGCCCTGCACCCTGGAACTGCTCGATCAGGCCACGCTGAAGTACGTGGAAGCCGACCAGAAGATCGGCCTGCCCGTGGACGCCGCCGCCATGCTCCTCATTGAAGTGGACGGTCATCCCGGTCAGGTGGCCGACGAAGCTGCCATCGTGGAAGAAGTGCTCAAGAAGTGCAACGCCACCGGCATTCATCTGCCCAAGGACGCCGAAGAAAAGAACAAGCTGTGGGCCGCCCGCCGCAACGCCCTGCCCGCGCTTGCCCGCGCCCGTCCCACCTGCGTGCTGGAAGACGCCACCGTGCCCCGTTCCAAGATTCCTGCCATGATCAAGAATCTCAATGAAATCGCCGCCAAGTACAAGGTGGACATGGGTACCTTCGGTCACGCCGGCGACGGCAACCTGCATCCCACCATCCTGTGCGACAAGCGCGACAAGGAAGAATTCTCCCGCGTGGAAGCCGCCGTCGATGAAATCTTCGACGTGGCCCTCAAGCTCGGCGGCACTCTGTCCGGCGAGCACGGCATCGGCACGGCCAAGGCCAAGTGGATGGAAAAGGAAACCAGCAAGGGCACCATTCTCTTCTCCCAGCGCATGCGCCGCGCCATTGACCCCAAGGGCCTGTTCAACGCCTGCAAGATCACGGGGATGTAGTCATGAGCGATATCTCCCGTCTTGCCAAGACATTGATGAAGCTGGACGACAAGCTGGCCGACTGCATGCGCTGCGGTCTGTGCCAGGCTGTCTGCCCGGTGTTCGGCGTCACTCACAAGGAAGGCGACGTGACCCGCGGCAAGCTTGCGCTGCTCGACAACCTCGCCCATAAGATGATTCAGGACCCCGACGCCGTGGAGGAACGCCTCAACCGCTGCCTTCTGTGCGGTTCCTGCCAGGCCAACTGCCCCTCCGGCGTGTCCATCATGGAAATCTTCGTCGAGGCCCGTCAGGCCCTCGTGGACTACCGCGGTCTGAACCCCATCAAGAAGTTCGTCTTCCGCGAACTGCTCACCCATCCGCAGCTGTTCAGCGCCGCCATGCGCACCGCCGCGCCCTTCCAGGGCCTGGTCATGCGTCAGCAGGGCGCCAAGACCTACGACATGCCCCTTCTGAGCAAGCTCGTGGGCTCGCGCCACATCGCCAAGCTGCCCGCCAAGTCCCTGCACGCCAAGTACGGCGACCTGCACACCGAAGGTCAGATCGGCATCAAGGTGCTCTTCTTCGCCGGCTGCATGGCCGACAAGTACTACACCCAGCTCGGCGAAGCCTGCCTCAAGGTGCTCAAGCATCACGGCGTGGGCGTGGTCATGCCTTCCAAGCTCACCTGCTGCGGCATTCCCGCTCTCGCTTCCGGCGACCGCAAGGGCTTCGTCATGGAAACCCAGAAAAACCTTGAAGTCATCGGCCGGGAACTCGTGGGCGGCGGCATCAACTACGTGGTCACGCCCTGCGGCTCCTGCACCGCCACGCTCAAGGAATGGTGGCCCTACTTCATTCAGGAATTCTCGCCCGATCAGCAGAAGACCGTGCGCGCCGTGGCCGAACGCGTCATGGACATCAACGCCTTCCTCGTGGACGTGCTCCACGTGGATCAGATGGAACCCGGCGAACGGCATCCCGGCGAGGTCACCCGCGTGACCTTCCACGATTCCTGCCACCTGAAGAAGAGCGTCGGCGTGTCCGAACAGCCCCGCAAGCTCATCCGCATGAACCCCAACTACGAGCTCGTGGAAATGGCCGAGGCCGACCGCTGCTGCGGCTGCGGCGGCAGCTTCACCCTGTTCCACTACGACCTGTCGAAACAAATCGGTCAGCGCAAGCGCGACAACATCGTGCGTTCCGGCGCTTCCGTGGTGGCCACCGGCTGCCCCGCCTGCATGCTGCAGATTTCCGACATGCTCTCGCAGAACAAGGATGAGGTGCAGGTCAAGCATCCCATTGAAATCTACGCGGAAACGCTGCCCGACTGACATTATCGGGGAGAGCGGCCCCCAAGAGCCGCTCTTCCCGTCTTTACCGCACATTCAGGCGGAAACTGCCTAAGGAGTAACAATGACTCAGGATCAACTCGTTGAAGTGGTGAAAGCCAAGGCTCCCTCTGTTCCTGTGACTCTCTACGAGGCCAAGGACTTTGCGGACGCCATGCAGTACGCCGTGGACGTGACTGAAAAGAAGCGTCACTGCGAAATGCTTCTGCCCGTGGAAGGCGAACAGTACGGCCCCGCGAGCGAAAACGGCTTCCCCACCCTTCTTGACCGCTTTATCGCCGCTCCCGGACTGTCCGACGAAGAATACGCCGTTCTGGAAGAAAAGGCCGCCGGAACCGACATCCATCTGCTCCGTTCCGGTCTGCGCGATCACATGGGCGGCTTCGACACCAGCATCACCTGGGCCGACGGCCTCGTGGCCGACACCGTCACCTGCGTGGTCAATTCCAACCGCGAAGAAGTTCGTCTCGGCACCATGGTGGCCGAAGTTTCCATCATGCTGGTGCGCAAGTCCACCCTGCTCAACAAGATTGAAGACGCCAACGATCTTCTGCTCGACCTCGTGAACCGCGGCGGCGCGTCCTACACGGCCTTCATCACCGGCCCCAGCCGCACGGCGGACATTGAACGCGTGGGCGCCCTCGGCGTGCACGGCCCCCTCGAACTTCACATCGTGCTGCTGGAGGACTAAATTATGGCTGACGCCAAAGACATGAAGGAATACCACGGTCAGATTCAGGAAGCGCTGGACGACAAGTTCCTCCGCGCCACGCTGGACAAGTTCGCCGTCGAATACAAGGCCAACCGCACCCGCATTTTTTCGGGCATGGACGTGGACGGTCTCATCAAGGAAGTGGCCGACATCAAGGACAATGCCGCTCAGCACATGATGGAGCTGTTCGCCCAGTTCAAGGCCGAAGCTGAAAAGCGCGGCGTGCACGTGCACCTCGCCTCCACCGGCGCCGAAGCGAACCGCATCATTGCCAAGATCGCCAAGGAAAACAACTGCCACAACATCATCAAGTCCAAGTCCATGACGGCGGAAGAAATCCACCTCAACGACGCCCTCGAAAAGGAAGGCTGCCGCGTGGTGGAAACCGACCTCGGCGAATGGATCATTCAGCTGCGCCATGAAGGGCCTTCCCACATGGTCATGCCCGCCATTCACCTTTCGCGCTATCAGGTGGCCGACCTGTTCACCGACGTGACCCACGTTCAGCAGGACAGGGAAGACATTCAGAAGCTCGTGAAGGTGGCCCGCAAGGAACTGCGCGGCGAATACGTGAAGGCCGACATGGGCATTTCCGGCGCCAACTTCGCCGTGGCCGAAGCCGGCCTCATCGGCACCGTGACCAACGAAGGCAACCTGCGCCTCGTGACCACCATGCCCCGCGTGCATGTGGTGCTCGCCGGTCTTGAAAAGCTCATTCCCACCGTTGCCGACGCCCTCAAGGTGCTGCAGGTGCTGCCCAGAAATGCCACTGCGCAGGCCATCACCTCCTACATCACCTGGATTGCCGGCGCCAACGAATGCGCCACCGGTCCCGACGGCCGCAAGGAAATGCACATCGTCTTCCTCGACAACGGTCGTCTCAAGATCGCTCAGGATCCCGCCTTCAAGGACATCCTGCGCTGCGTGCGCTGCGGCGCCTGCGCCAACGTCTGCCCCGTGTACCGTCTCATCGGCGGCCACAAGATGGGCTACGTGTACATCGGCGCCGTGGGCCTCGCGCTCACCTATCTGTATCACGGCGCAGACAAGGCCCGCGCCCTGGTTCAGAACTGCATAGGCTGCGAATCCTGCAAGAACGTGTGCTCCGCCGGCATTGATCTGCCGCGCATCACCATGGAAATCCGTTCCCGCCTCGTCAAGGCCGACGGCAACAGCGCCGCCGGTTCCGTGATGAGCATGGTCATGAAGGACCGCGACCGCTTCCACAGCCTGCTCAAGTTCATCAAGTTCTCGCAGAAGCCCCTCACCGTGAAGGGCGGCAAGTTCATCCGTCATCTGCCCGCCGTGCTCATGGGCGGCGATCAGAGCTTCCGTCAGCTGCCCGCGCTGGCTCCCAAGTCGTTCCGCCAGCTCTTCAAGAGCGTGGTGAACAACCCGGCCCAGCCCAAGTTCCGCGTGGCCATCTTCTCCGGCTGCGCGCAGGACTTCGTCTATCCCGAGCAGCTCGTGGCCGCCGTGCGCCTGCTCAACAGACACGGCGTGCATGTGGAGTTCCCCCTCAAGCAGACCTGCTGCGGTCTGCCCCTCGAAATGATGGGCCAGCGCGAAACCAGCCTGCAGGTGAGCTCGCAGAACGTGAACGCCTTCGAGCCCGGCAAGTACGACGCCATCATCACCCTGTGCGCGTCCTGCGCCGGTCACCTCAAGCACGCCTATCCCGACCTGCTGAAGGACACCCCCGACCACTACCGCACCGACATCTTCGCCTCCAAGGTCATGGACTTCACCTCGTTCGTGTACAACAAGCTCGGACTGCGTGAAGACGACTTCGTGAAGTCGGATGAAAAGGTGACCTACCATTCGCCCTGCCACATGCGCAACATGGGCATCACCGAAGAACCCCGCGCGCTCATCAAGATGGTTGCCGACTACAAGCCCGCAGCCGAAGAAGACGTGTGCTGCGGCTTCGGCGGCACCTTCTCCGTGAAGTTCCCCGAACTCTCCGCCGAAATCGGCAAGAAGAAGCTGAAGAACAGCGAAGAGTCCGGCGCGTCCCTCGTGGTCACCGACTGCCCCGGCTGCGTCATGCAGATCCGCGGCGTGGCTACGGCCAATGATTCTCCCATCAAGGTCGAGCATCTCTCCGAACTGCTCGCCCGTCACATGAAGTAAAACTGCAATCGAGGCCCCGTCCCCCCGGGACGGGGCCTTCTTCCCCGCCGGACTCCGAACGAAACTTCCCTCCGCAGCGCGGAGCCAAGAACCCCCTTTCGTCGGAACGCCCCGCGCGGAAACCCAACAAAAATATTCCCGACGACGGATTGCGTCGCGGCCGCCTGCGTTCATCGCGGCGCGGCTTCCGTCTTTGCATCCAAATCACCCTTTTTCCGCTCCTTCGGAGCCGCAAAATTACGCTGTCAGGTCCCAGGCATCACGCTTTTTTCCTGCATAATCCCGTTTACCTTCTTACAGATAGAGGAGAGCACTATGAACATTGAACTGCTGGCATTGTTCGCCGTTGCACCGCTTCTGGTGGCGCTGGTTCTCATGGTCGGCCTGCGCTGGTCGTCCATGCGCGCCATGCCTCTGGCATGGGCCACGGGCGCCGTTCTCGCCATCATCGTATGGCAGCTGCCCATCGTCCGGGTGATAGCTCTCACCCTCGAAGGCTTCATCACCGCCGCAGGCGTGCTCATCATCGTCTTCGGTGCTCTGCTCATCTACTACACGCTCACCTACAGCGGCGCCATGGAAACCATCCAGGCCGGCATGAAGAAAATCAGCCCCGACCGCCGCGTGCAGACCATCATCATCGGCTTCATGTTCGCCGCCTTCATCGAAGGCGCGGCCGGCTTCGGCACCCCCGCCGCTCTTGCCGCTCCGCTGCTGCTCGGTCTCGGCTTCCCGCCCCTCTGCGCCGCCGTCATCTGCCTCGCCTTCAACAGCATTCCCGTGACCTTCGGCGCCGTGGGCACCCCCGTGCTCCAGGGCTTCAAGTCCATTGAAAGTCTCGCCATGACCGCCCTCGGCGTGGGCGATCCCGCCGTGGTGTACAAGACCATCGGCGAATACGTCACCCTCATGCACCTGCCCATGCTCTTCATCCTGCCCATCTTCCTGCTGGGCTTCATGACCCGCTACTACGGCAAGAACAAGTCCTGGAGCGAAGGCTTCGCCGCCTGGAAGTACTGCCTGCTCGCATCCGTCTGCTTCGGCGTGCCCTACTTCATCCTCGCCTGGGCCGTCGGTCCCGAACTGCCCTCCCTGCTCGGCGGCATCATCGGCCTCGGCGTGCTCGTGAAGCTCACCCAGAAGGGCATCTGCGTGCCCGAAGGCACCTGGGACTTCGATTCCAACGACAAGTGGGATCCTTCCTGGATCGGCGAAATCAAGCCTTCCGACGTGACCGAATACAGGGAACACATGAGCCAGTTCATGGCCTGGCTCCCCTACGTGCTCTGCGGTCTCATCCTCGTGCTCACCCGCGTGCCCGCCTTCCATCTGAAGGGCCTGGTCACCGACCCCATGTTCAACATCGGCGCTTCCAACATTCTCGGTCAGGAAGGCGTGACCTCCTACATCGCCATCATGAACCTGCCCGGAACCATTCCCTTCATCCTCGTTTCCATCATCACCATCTTCCTGCACGGCATGCTGCGCAACGATGAAATCGGCAGCAACAAGGTCAGCAAGGCCTGGTCCACCGCCTTCGCCAAGATGAAGGCCCCCACCATCTCCCTGCTCGCCGCCGTGGCTCTCGTGTCCATCTTCAAGGGCACGGGCGTCAGCGAAGCCACCAACCACGTCTCCATGCCCATGGCCCTGGCCCAGTGCCTCGCCGACCTCGCCGGCGGCGCATGGCCTGCCCTCGCCTCCTACGTCGGCGGCCTCGGCGCGTTCATCACCGGCTCCAACACCGTGTCCGACATGCTCTTCGCCAACTTCCAGTGGGATATGGCCAGAACCCTCGGCTACACCGTGCCCCAGCACTTCATCATCGTGGCCGCTCAGGGCGTCGGCGGCGCCATGGGCAACATGATCTGCATCCACAACATCGTGGCTGCCTGCGCCGTGCTCGGCCTCATCGGCAAGGAAGGCGACATCCTGCGCCGCACGGTCATTCCCTTCATCCTCTACGGCATCGCCGTCGGCATCGTAGCCTTCATCCTCATGTAGGCTCGCTCCGCTTTACGCAAAAAGGCCGCCTTCGGGCGGCCTTTTTTGCATCCGGCGGCGCTTCCGCTCTTTTCTCCCCGAAGCGCCGGGAGTACCATTGCCGCAAATGCAGAGACGCATGCCGTCCCGCAGCTCAAAACGCCGTCCGCGTCGCACAGGCCGTGCGCCGCACCGAGCCCGTCGACGCCCGTCCGTCAGGAGAACGCATGGAACAGCATTCCTTTTTTGATACCGACGCCTCCCAGCCGCTGGCCGCCCGTCTGCGCCCGCGCACGCTGGAGGAGTTTTTCGGTCAGGAACATCTTCTCGGCAAGGGCAAGGTGCTGCGCAAACTCATAGAAGCCGATCAGATTTCCTCCATGATCTTCTGGGGGCCTCCGGGCGTGGGCAAAACCACGCTGGCCCGCATCATCGCCGGACACACGAAATCGAACTTCATCGACTTTTCCGCCGTCACCAGCGGCATCAGGGAAATACGCGCCGTCATGCAGCAGGCCGAAAAAGACAGGCAGTACGGAAGGCGCACCATGCTCTTCGTGGACGAAATACACCGCTTCAACAAGGCCCAGCAGGACGCCTTTCTGCCCTTCGTGGAGAAGGGCAGCATCGTGCTCATCGGCGCGACCACGGAAAATCCGTCCTTTGAAGTGAACGGCGCGCTTCTTTCCCGCTGCAAGGTGTTCGTGCTGCATCCGCTCTCCGAAGAAGACATGAAGGCCCTGCTCAGGCGCGCCCTGCACGATCCCAGAGGATTCGGCCGTCAGACCATCGACATGCCGCCCGACATGCTGGACGTCATCGCCGCGTTTTCCAACGGCGACGCCCGCTCCGCCCTCTCCACGCTGGAAATGCTCGTGCTCAACGCCGAAACCGAAAACGGCGTGGTCAACATCACCAAGGACACGCTGGAGGCCTGCACCTCCCGCAAGTCTCTGCTCTACGACAAGAAGGGCGAGGAACACTACAATCTGATTTCCGCGCTGCACAAGTCCATGCGCAACTCCGATCCGGACGCCGCCGTGTACTGGCTCGCCCGCATGCTGGAAGCCGGTGAAGATCCGCTCTACATCGCGAGGCGCGTCGCCCGCTTTGCCAGCGAAGACGTGGGCCTGGCCGATCCCCACGCGCTGGACGCCGCCATCTCCGCCTATCAGGCCTGTCACCTCATCGGCATGCCGGAATGCTCCGTGCATCTCACGCAGGCCGTGGTGTACCTTTCCCTTGCGCCGAAATCCAACAGCCTCTATGTGGCCTACACCCGGGCAAAAAAGGATGCGCTCTCCATGCTGGATGAGCCCGTGCCGCTGCAGCTTCGCAACGCCCCCACAAAACTCATGAAGGAACTCGACTACGGCAAGGGCTATCAATATGCGCATCTCGCCGAAGAAAAGCTGACGAACATGCACTGCCTGCCCGACTCCCTGCTCGGCAGAACCTACTACGCGCCCACCGATCAGGGACTGGAGGCGCGCTGCCGGCAGCGCCTGGAGAACATCAAGGCATGGAAGAAGGCCCACGAGGCGGATCCGCCCGCAACGGCGGAAGCAAAAAGCGGCGCGCGCAGAACAAGGAGCAAAAAACGCAGCGAGGACGCTTCTTCGTCGGAAGACTCATAAAAAGTTTTATGCGTAAAACTTTATTTGACAAATCATACCATTGCCCCTAGCCTGAACAAAGCCGCCGCACCTTCAGCCAGGGAGTTTTTCTTGCCCACGCCGCCTTGCGCCGACAACCGGATGACGCCGAAAGGCAAACTGCCGTCGCGCTCCGAACTTATCCGACTCACGCTTCCGCAGATGGGTCTCATGTTCTGCCATCTGGCCATTTCCATGACCGACGTGTGGACGGCGGGAAAAATCAGTCCGGAAGCACAGGCCTCCATCGGCGTGGTGGCGCAGATATTCTCCCTGCTCATGCTGCTCACCTCTCTCGTGGCGAGCGGCTGCATGGCCACGGTAAGCCAGTCGCTCGGCGCGGGACTTCCGCTCCGCGCCAATCGCTACGCCGGGCTCATCATTATGCTTTCCGCGGGCATGGGCACGCTGGTGGCCGCCCTCGCCCTGCTCTGCCGACCGGTGATTTTTCATCTCATGGGCATTTCCGACGATTTGCGGCCCGTGCTCTCCGTCTTCTTCACCGCCTACTGCTGCCAGCTTCCCTTCTACTACGTGCTCGTCATGGTGAATTCCATTTTCCGGGCCTACAAGAAGGTGCTCTTTCCGCTGCTCACGATTCTCTTCATGACGCTGACCAACCTGTTCGGCGATCTTGGCTTCGGGCTCGGACGCTTTTCCCTTCCGGCCTTCGGCGCGGCGGGCATAGCCTGGACCACCTTTGCCTGCGCCGTGCTCGGGCTTTTGAGCAATCTGGCGCTGGCGGCCCGCTACGGCCTTCTTCATCGCCGCACCTTTGCGCCGTGGCGCTGGAACCGGCGCGCCATGCCGTATCTTTTCCGGGTGGGCATGCCCGCCGCGGCAGGGCAGATCATCACCCATCTCGGCAGCCTGACCACGCTTGCCATCGTCGGCCTTCTGCCCAACAGCATCGACGCCCTGGCCGGCATGAGCGTGGGCGGACGCGTTCACGCCATGCTGCTGTTTCCGCTGGGCGCGCTGCACATGTCCATGGTCATCGTGAGCGGGCATCTTCTGGGAAGCGGAGAGAGAACCGGACTGTACCTGTTCGGACGCCGTGCCGTGCTCAGGCTCGGGCTCGCGCTCGTGCCGCCTTCGCTTGCGCTCTGGCTACTGAGGGATCAGGCGGCGGCGCTTTTTTCCGACAACGCCGCCGTGCTGGAACAGGCCTCGCTGTTTCTGTTCTTCGCCTGCCTCTACGTGCCGCTCACGGGCATGACGGGCATGATGAACGCGCTTTTCTCCGGCGCGGGAGCCACCATTCTGTCCTGCCGGGTCGGGGCCGCCACATGCTGGGTTGTAGGCATTCCCCTTTCCCTGGTCATGGGACTCGGCCTTCATCTGGGCGCAGGCGGCGTGTACGCCGCCGGAGCGGCCACGCAAACGGCGGCCTTTCTCTGGACGCTGCGCATCTTTCACGGAAAGAAATGGCTTGAATACGGCCTGCGGAAACGTCAAACTGCCTGAAAACACGGAGGAGCCATGCCGGAACAGCTCAACAGTCCGCCGTCCGCGCCGACGGAACACAAAGCGCTTTCTCCCGCGCTGGAAAACTATCTTGAAATCATATTTCTGGAAGAAGCCCGCGAGGGCGCGGCACGCGTGAGCGCCATAGCCGACGCCGCCGGGGTGAGCCGTTCCACCGTGACCACCATGCTCAAGGTGCTCAAGTCGCTGGGCCTTGTGGACTACCAGCCCTACGGACTCATTCATCTCACGGAAGCAGGACGCGGCATCGGGCGCGACATTGCGCACCGGCACATCATTTTCCGGGAATTTTTCCTTCAGGTGCTGCAGATTGAGGAATCCGAGGCCGACGCCGTGGCCTGCGAGCTCGAACACGTGGTGCCGCCGGACGTCATCCGCCGCTGGGGACAGTTCGTGCTCTACCTGCGCGGCCGGGACTTCTGGAAGAACTGGCAGGAAGACTACCGCAAAGAACGCGCCTCGCTGGTCGGAGCCATGAACGAGACCTTTCACAACATGGGCGCGCTCGACAATCAGGAAGAAGCCAGAGAGCTTGCCCGAAAATACCGGTAGGCGCGTTTCTGCCGGTCGCGGCGCATCGACGCCGCAACGCCTCCCTTTCCGCGGCATGGAGGGGCAGCCTCAGGCTGACGCGCCGCTCATGCCCTGCGGGGCGACGGATCAGATCGGCCCGGCTCGACGCAGGCCTCGGCAAGGCTCGGCCCAGCCTTGCCGCGCAATCAGCGCTACCCGTCCGTCAGGCGGTAATGCACCGGAATCAGCACCTGAAATCCGCCCGTCTGCGCCACGGAAAGCCCCACCAGCTTTTCGCCCAGCCGCTTTGCCGCGGCGTCGAGCACGGCTTTTCCCGAACCTTCCGACAGCGAGCACGCGCTCACGCGCCCGTCCGACGCCACATGCACCAGAAGTCGGCACGTGCCCTCCGCGCCGGAGCGACGCCCCTGCCGCGGATACTGCTTGTGCCGCTCCACGGCCTGAAGCAGCACGGCAAGCGCCGCGCTTTTGTCCGGCTCGGACTTGACGCTGCCTGCCGCTCCGGGCATGGACGCCGCCGCCTTTCCCGGCACCAGCGCAGTTCCCGGCGCGCCGAAAGCCCCCCGCGCCGCAGCGTCCGTGTCGGTCGTTTCCGGCTGCGCCGCCTTCGGCCGCGGCGTTTTCACCGCTTCGGCCTTTGCTGGCTTTCGTGCAGGCGCAGGCTTCGGCTTTCTTTCCGGCTTCGGCTCAATCTTCGCCTCCGGCTTCGGTTCAGGCTTCGGCGCAGCCGCAACCTTCGGTTCAGGCGCAACCTCAGGTTCCACCTTCTTTTCCGGCGCTGCCGGTTCAGGAATCTCAAACGGCGAGTCCTCGGCCAGCAGCCTTTTCACTTCCGTCTGCGGAGCAGGAGCCGGAGCAAGCGTCCGAAACTGCGCATGCACGAGAGCCGTTCCGCCAGCCTGCACCGGGGGCAGCGTCAGCGTCTGTTCCGCCAGCAGCGAAAACTGTGTTCCGGCTGCGCCGCCGCCAGAGATGGGCAGCGTCAGCGTCTGTTCCGCCAGCAGCGAAAACACGCTCAGCATGGTGAACGACATCACGCCGCACATGCCCGCGGCCGCCACATGGCGACTGCGGCGCAGCTGCGTTGCGCCGAAGGGCGACCGCAAAGGACAGGTCCCTGATCTACCGGCCTTCCGCCGGTCTGGTGCTGATGACAAAATGGCCTCCCTTCTTCACCTTAGCCCGGTCCACCACACTCACAAAAGCTTCGAACGGCGCCTTTTGATCCACGTGCAGATTGAGCAGCGCTTCCGGACGCTCCGAAAGCACGGCGTCAAGCTCGTCCTTTTCTATCCGGCGGCCTTCGTAGTGCAGCGTGCCGTCGGCTTTGATGGAAATCACCTGCTCGCGCCTGTTGTCGGACGCCTCGGCCTCGCCTGAGGCCGGAAGCAGTATGTCCAGCACGGGGCGGCTGAAGGTGGTCGTCATGATGAAAAAAATGAGCAGCATGAAAATGGTGTCGATGAGCGGCGTCAGATCAATGCTCGGCTCGTCGTCCAGACCGAAATTAAACATCATCTTCTTCTCCGCGGGGCCTGCCGCCCTTTCGCTTCTGGCAGAAGTCCAGCGCCCGATAGCTGTATTCCACCACCTCGATGTGAAAGCCCTTGAAGCGCAGCATCAGAAAATAATAGACCATGAGCGCGGGTATGGCCACGCACAGCCCCATGATGGTGGTTATGAGCGCCTCCCATATGCCGTTGGCCAGCATGGCCGTGTCGGGCGCAGCGTTTTCCCCGATGGTCTGAAACACCGTGACCATGCCGAGAATGGTGCCGAGCAGTCCCAGAAGCGGCGACAGCACGGAAATGAGCCGCAAATAGCATATCTCGCGGGTGAGCTGCTCGAAATTGCGGTGGAAGAGATAGGCGATTTCCGCCCGGATGTCTTCCGAATGGCCGGAATGCGTCTGCACGATGTCGCGCACGATGCAGATGAGCGGATTGTCGCCCTCGTAGCTCATGCACTCTCCGCTCCGCTCCTCGTTCTCCAGTTCGGGAAAGGTGCGGCGAAAATCCCTCCAGACAAAAAACAAAAACGCGTAGCTTTTGATGGCAAGGTACACGCCCGCGCACGCCACCGCCGCAAGCACCACGCCCGCCGGGCCGATGGCGTCGTATATTTCCGACCAGTTCATCTCCTTGTCCTTCCCTGACCGAAGCCTGCGGGAAACGCGTCCGGCTCAGGCGTCCGGCCCCGCCCCGCAGCTTCGCGGCCTTGTTGAATGTTGCTTCCGTTCCGCCCCGCCTCCGGAGCGGAAAAACGCTACCGCTCCAGAAAACGGCGGATGAACGCCTGCGCGCGGCGGCAGTCCTCGTCGTCGGGATGTCTGGCCGCCTCCGCAATGCGCGCCTTCCGCTCCTCGGTCATGGGATGCACGTCGCCCGCCATGCGGGCCATGATTTCCAGCACCTTCGGATCAACCCTTCCCTGACAGAGCCAGGAACCGAGCACGACGTTGCCGCGCGCAGGCTCCAGCGCCAGCGCTTCGCCGCGCGCCATGCACTCCCTCGCGTGCTCGGAATCGGGCCACGCGCCCAGCGTGCCGAAAAAGGCCAGTCTGGCATTGCGCACGCCTTCGAGCCAGGCGCGGGTTGCGGCGTCGGGCATGCCCCTGTCCACCCAGTAGCCCACGGCCGTCACGTCGTACTGCTCCAGGGACGAAGGCGCTTTCTCCACAGGAAGAAGTTCGCATCCGGGCATGACCTCGGCCATGGCCTGAGCCACCTTTTTCGTGTTGCCGGTTCGCGAGGAATACACCACAAGCGTTTTCATCATCTTTCTCCTGACAATAGTTTTCATTTTCAAACATTGACGCCGCTCGGCCGCTGCGTGCAGCGACGCCGGACGCAAAAACCGCGCTCCCAAACGGCGGTCACACGCCGGTCATTCTCCGGCGAAGCGCAAGGAACGACGCGCGCACCGAAGGCAGAATACGGTGATGCTCCCGCCCCGCGTACACGGCAAACGCCACGCTTCCCCGCCCGTCGAAAAACTGCACGGAATGGCTCTCCAGACCCATGAAGGGCAGGGAAAGAAAGGCGATGTCCGCAATGAGATCGGCCCTGATGTGCCCGCCGAGGGCTTCGCCTGCGGCAAGATTGCAGTATCCGTTCCCCGGCGAGCCCGCGGGAATGCGCCCGGAAACTTCAAACACGTGCCCTTCGTGCTGCACGATGAACGTCGCCTTTTCCCACTCGCCGAGCGCCTCCCATATGCCGGCGAAATCCCCGCCGGGGGCAAAGGCGCACATGCCTTCGGGCAGCGCCTGCGCCGCCTGCTTTTCCGTGACGTTGAACATCCCGGCCAGCGAGGAAAGCATCCACGGCTTCCGCTGTTCAAGGGCGGCCGCCACGCTCGCGGCCAGATTCGATGATGCGCGCTCGTCCTTCATAGCGCCTCCTTTGCCTGACCGGCGCGCGCCGCTTCCCCGGAAGGGCAAAGCGGCAGACGAAGCGCGCGCGAACAAGAACGTTTCATAAGTTCAAGATCGTGGGTAATCACCAGCACGCAGACGCCCTCTTCCGCAAGCGCGTCCAGCGCCCGGGCAATGCGCTGCATGTTGCCGCCGTCAAGGCCGCTGGTCGGCTCGTCGAGAATGAGCACCTCGGGTTTCTTGGCCAGGGCGCAGGCAATGACAAGGCGCTGCTTTTCCCCGCCGGAGAGCGACTGCGGATGCCTTTCGGCCAGCGCGGAAAGTCCGAAAAGTTCCAGAAGTTCCGACGCCGCGGCTTTCCTCTTGGCTTCCCCGACGCCGGATGCGCGCCGTTGCCGTTCGGCAAGGCGAAGACTGACGGCAATCTCCTCGGCCACGGTTCTCATGTGCAGCTGATGATCGGCGTTCTGCAGCACGATGCTCGCCCGGCGCAGAAGCTCCCCGGAAGAAAGTTCCCGGCCGTGCAGGAAAAAGCGCCCCGACTGCGCCTTGTTCAGCCCCGTCAGCAGACGGGCCAGCGTGGTCTTGCCCGCGCCGTTGTCGCCGATGACGGCCGTGACGCCGGGCCCGAGAGAAAAGGACGCGCCGTCAAACAGAGGCCTGCTCCCCCGGTAGGCAAAGGAAAGCCCCTCCGCGCGCAGTCCGGCGTCGGCGGGCGCGGGCTCTTCCGGCAGCAGGGCGCGCATGTCCTCCACGCGGCACTCGCGCAGGCCGCAGCCGCGCCGAAGCCCTTCATCCTCAAGCAGGGCGAAGTTGCCCATGGCGCAGATCTCGCCGTTCTTCATGATCAGCACGCGGTCGGCCACGCCTTCGAGCCAGTAGAGACGATGATCGACCACCAGCACGGCCATGCCGCTTTCCTTGAGCGTGCGCAGCTTCCGCGCCAGCTCCGCCGTGGATTCGGGATCAAGATTGGCCGTGGGCTCGTCGAGCGCAAGGGCCTTCGGCTCCTGGGAAAGTATGGAGGCAAGCCCCACCTTCTGCTTCTGCCCCTCGGAAAGCTCGTGCACGGCCTGATGCAGCACGCCGCAAAGGCCGAAGGATTCCGCCGCGCGCCGCACCTTTTCCCGGGTCGCTTCGGCGGGCAGGCCCCGCCATTCGTGAACGAAGGCCAGCTCATCCTCCACGCCGAGCGCAAAAAACTGCTGTTCCGGGTCCTGAAAAAGCGTGCCCACGCTGCGGGAAATCTCCCGGACGGGCGTCTCGCCGGTGCTGCGGCCGTTCACCAGCACCCGCCCCTTCATCTCGCCCCGGAAGCAGCCGGGACACAGGCCGTTGG
>NZ_DBMAHT010000029.1:0-21254 GCF_057866825.1 Mailhella sp. | reverse complement strand
TTCGGCAGCAAGCTCTGCGAGGGAAGCTATGATGAGGTAACGTCCAACCCTGTGGTGCAGCAGGCCTATCTGGGAACGGAGGTGGTATAGATGGATGTCGCGTTTTCCCCTCTCAGAGTAGAAAATCTGTTTGTGGCCTACGGCAAGGCCGACGTCATCTGCGGCGTGAACATGGAAGTCTGCGCGGGCCGCATTACCGGACTTCTGGGAGCCAACGGCGCGGGCAAGACCACGCTTCTGCGGGCCATACTCGGCCTTACGCCGCCCAGAAAGGGCAGCGTGCTGTTCAACGGCATGGAGATTTCCGGCCTGCCGCCGCACAAGATTGCGGCGCGCGGCATCAGCTGCATTCCCGAAGGCAGACGCATCTTTTCCAAGATGACCGTGGAAGAAAACCTTCTCATGGGCGCCTACATGGAAAAGGACGGGGACAAGATCCGTCAGCGTCTCGAACGGGTGTACCGCATTTTTCCGCGCCTTCTTGAGCGGCGCGAGCAGTTTGCGGGCACCATGTCCGGCGGCGAACAGGCCATGGTGTCCATCGGCCGCGGACTCATGAACGAACCCAAGCTCCTTATCATCGACGAACCTTCCCTGGGGCTGTCCCCCGCGCTGGTCAACGACAACTTCCGCGTCATACGGAAGATTTGCGAAGACGGCATTGCCGTGTTCCTGGTCGAGCAGAACGTGCGGCAGACCCTGGCCATAGCCCATTACGGCTACGTTCTGGCGCAGGGACGCGTGGTGGCCGAAGGAACGGCGGAAGAGCTGAAAAAGAGTGAAGAAGTAAAGAAGGCGTATTTCGGATGAGCGGCATGAATGATTTCAGCGGAACGGGCCTGGCCCGGTGGATGGTTGGCTGCGACACCATAACGAGCGGAAGCAACGAGTATGCGCTGCTTGAGCAGATTGCGGCATGGCTGAAGCAGGCGGGATTCACCGTCGTTCTCGACAGGTACGACGACACCGATCCCGGAAAATGCAGTCTTTCCGCGCACCTTCATCCCGAATGCGAGGGCGGGGCGCTGTGCCTGGCCGGTCATGTGGACACGGTGCCTCTCGGAACAAAGCCGTGGAAGCATGATCCCTTTTCCGGGGAGATCATCGACGGCTGCCTGTACGGCCGCGGTTCCTGCGATATGAAGAGCGGCGCCGCCGTCATGCTGGCCGCGGCGCTGGCCATGGCTCCCCGCATTCATGATAGGGATCTTGTGCTGCATCTCTACGGAGGAGAGGAGCGGGGCTGCAAGGGCTCGTTCCACATGCCGGAGCAGGAGTTTCGGAACATTGCGGCCGTCGTCGTGGGAGAGCCCACGGGAGCGCGACCTCTTGCCGGACACAAGGGAGCCCTGTGGCTTCGCCTGTCCTCGTCGGGCCGCACGTCGCATGCGTCCATGCCTGAGAAAGGCGACAGCGCGCTTGCAAAAATGCTTCCGGCCGCCAATCGTCTTCTGGATTTCGTCGCTGAGGGAACGCATCCGTTCATGGGCAGGGGCACGTCGGTGCTCTCCACGCTGCATTCCGGTTTGAACAGCAATTCCGTGCCCGACTCGGCCGTGCTGACCATGGACATCCGTTCGGTGCCCGGCATGGATCATGAAAAGATGCGGGAAGAGATTCTGGACATCTGCGGAAAGGACATCGCCATGGAAACGACCCTGGACATTCCGCCGGTGTGGACGGACCCGGAACATCCGTGGATGAAGCGCGTGTACGCCCTGTACGAAAAGCTTTCCGGCAAGCCGGCCGAGGTGGCCACGGTGCAGTTCTTTACCGATGCCGCCGCGCTTCGGACCAGACTGCCGCAGGTTCCGGTAGTTGTTTTCGGCCCCGGCGAAAGTTCCATGGCCCATCAGGTGGACGAGGCCTGTCCGGTTTCTCAGATAGAGTTCATGGAGAACATCTGCCGGGAATTGATTCGTGACTGGTATGAACTCTGACGTTGCCCGTTCTTTCACTCGTTGAAAGGAGAAAAGGCCGTGCCGATGCAAAACATCGGGGCGGCCTTTTCTTATGCGCGTTGATGGACGTTGCTTTTGCGGGCGGAAAGCTGCGGGCAAAGCGCAGGAAGAAGCGCAAGGGGGCGTGCCGTTGGAAAAACACGCCTTTTGCCATGGAAGCGACGGCGCGCCGTGTTCCCGAACTCAGGCGTTGCGGCCGGAAACGCGGTTTGCCGCGCCGCGGCGCTCCGTTTGGGCGGCGGACGTTTTGAGACGACGGGAAGCGCCCGGCGCAGGGGCATGAAAGAGATCCGTGTTCACGCCTTCGAGCTTCAGCAGGCTGATTTTTTTGTCGATGCCTCCGGCGTATCCGGTGAGGCTTCCGTTGCTGCCGACGACGCGATGGCAGGGAATGATGATGGAAATGGGGTTGTGTCCCACCGCGCCGCCCACGGCCTGGGCGGACATGGTTTTCCTGTGAAAGGCGCGGGCGGCCTGTTCGGCGAGCTCTCCGTAGGTGACTACGCTGCCCCAGGGAATGCGGCACAGCGCCTGCCAGATGAAGCGGCGGAATTCGCTTCCCGCCGGGGCGAGGGGCAGTTCGTCGGGCGAGGGCCTTTGCCCGGAAAAATATCGGTCGAGCCACGATACGGCCTGCATGAGCACGGGGCGGTCCGCGGCGGATACCGGCGGGACGGTCAGCGTGCTTTGAAAGTATTTCTGACCGTCGATCCAGAGACCGACGACGTGATCCTCGTCGCTGACGACGGTGAGCGGTCCGACGGGGGAGAAATATCGCACCGAGTAGAACATGGCACGCTCCTTGAGAGGATTTGCATGACCAAATTGTGCCACAAGCCGAAAAGAACTTCCAGCAGAGGCCGTGCCCTCCGGCGCGGAACAAGCCCATGCGGCTCGGAATTGTTCCGCCATCCGCCGTCGTTCTGGTGCGGAACGTTTGCAGGCAGACCGCCTTCATGATTCGACGTTGTTTCGGATTTTCGTTGCAAAAGAGTGTTCCGCAACTTCAAATATTTTCGGAACATTCGGAAATATCATATTTTTTTCTGCATCATCAAGGAGAAGACGGGATTCTGTCCGGTGCGGTGTTTCAGAGAATAATTTACAAATATGTAACGAAAGACACAAAAAAATATCATATTGGCACAGGCTTTTTCAAAAATGTTATTTTTTCTTGACTTTCCGGGACAATTTTTTATCGTTCAAAAAAAATCAACACCATCTTCATCATGGAGTCTTTTTTTATGTCCAAAATCAGAATCGGCATCGTGGGCTACGGCAATCTCGGCCGCGGCGTTGAACTGGCCGTTTCCGCCAATCCCGATCAGGAACTGGTGGCGGTGTTTTCCCGCCGCGATCCTTCCACCGTCAAGATTCTCACCGAAGGCGTTCCGGTGTGCCGTCTCGCCGACGTGGCGGATTGGAAGGGACGCATAGACGTCATGATTCTCTGCGGCGGCAGCGCAACCGATCTGCCCAAGCAGACCCCCGAGCTTGCGGCCATGTTCAACGTGGTGGACAGCTTCGACACGCACGCTCATATTCCCGACCATTTCGCCGCCGTGGACGAAGCCGCCCGCAAGGCCGGCACCATAGGCATCATCTCCGTGGGCTGGGACCCCGGCATGTTCTCCCTGAACCGCCTGTACGCCAACTGCATCCTGCCCGACGGTCATGACTACACCTTCTGGGGCCGCGGCGTGAGCCAGGGCCATTCCGACGCCATCCGCCGCATCAAGGGCGTGCTCGACGCCCGTCAGTACACCGTGCCGGTTCCTGAAGCCATGGAAGCCGTGCGCAGCGGCAGCAATCCTGAGCTGACCACCCGCCAGAAGCACACCCGCGAATGCTACGTCGTGGCCGCCGAAGGCGCGGACAAGGCCGCCATTGAGCATGAAATCAAGACCATGCCCAACTACTTCGACGAGTACGACACCACGGTGACCTTCATCAGCCAGGAAGAGCTTGACCGCGATCACAAGGGCATTCCGCACGGCGGCTTCGTGATCCGCACCGGCTGCACCGGTCAGCACGGCGAAACCAAGCACGTCATCGAATACTCCCTGAAGCTCGGCTCCAACCCCGAATTCACTTCCAGCGTGCTTGCCGCCTACGCCCGCGCCGCGTATCGCCTTTCCCAGAAGGGGGAAACCGGTGCGAGAACCGTGTTCGACATTGCGCCCGCGCTGCTTTCTCCCCGCGACGGCGCTGATCTGCGCGCGCACCTGCTGTAGTTTCAAAGCTTTTTGAAGCTCGACGCCCGATGATCTCTGCGACATCGGGCGTTTTTCTTTAAAAGGAAAACCGTCGGCCGTTTGGACCGACGGTTTTGTGCGTCATGACTGTGCGAAGATCGCCCGGCCTGTCGAAGCCTAGGAGAGACATGCCCGGCGTTTTTCAGCGCGGGCGCATGCGGCAACGACGCCTGTTCCGGAGAGGCAGGTAGGACGTGTGCCCCGGAAGGCGCGGCGATGCCGGGCGCATGGCCGCAGAAAGGCGCGACGCATGCCGCCGGAGGGCGCAGGTTTCAGGGGCAAAGCCGCGCCCTTCGGCGAACGATGGATTACAGGCCCAGGAAGCGCGCCGCGTTTTCGCCCATGACGAGCGGCTTCACTTCGTCGCGCAGCTGCGCAAGATACCCTTCCTTGGCGCCCTTGAGGGGCATGATGGGGTAGGCCGAGGAGAAGATGACGCGCTCGCGCAGCAGATAGTTGGCGGCCATGGCGTAGTCCGCCATGCCGGGGGAGCGGAGCATGTAGAAGTCGGGAGCGAGATACACGTTGCGGCGGTTCAGGGCGATCTGGCAGACTTCGGAAACATACGGCCATCCGCCGTGCATGAGGGCGATGTTCAGGCGGGGGAAGGCCGCGGCCACGTCGTCGATGAGCTCGGGGTTGTAGTAGCGCAGCGAGCGCGTCATGATGCCGCCGAAGGTGAACACCAGCGGAATGCCGTGTTCCTGGCAGTAGTCGTACAGGGGGAAGACCCAGGCGGAATTGACGAGCCAGGGAGTTTTGTCCTGGCCGGGCTCCATGACGATGCCGGTGCAGCGGCCGTTGACCACGAAGCGTTCGGCTTCCGCAATGGCGGCGTTGACGTCGTGGGCGTCGAGGCCCGCGAGTCCGACAAGTCTGTCGGGATACTGAGCAATGAGTTCCTCAAGATCCTCGTTGCGTCCGTTCGTGGCCTTGCGCACCGGCACGACCAGCTTGTCGATGCCGGCTTCGTCGGCTTCCTGCAGCAGCAGGGGCATGGAATACTGCCGGGCGGAAGGGGAAACCGGAGAGTCCACGCGGAGCATGCTTTCGTTGTTCAGGCGATCAAGAGATTCCTGGGTGAAGAAGTTGTCCTTGTAGGCGACAAAAGGCGCACGGACGCGAAAATCTATAACCATGATGGTGCTCCTTGGGTGAAAGGATGTTGTTAGAGTCCGACGGTGACCATGACGAGCGGCAGGCCGAGGCAGAGTATGCAGATGATGGCCGCCACGCAGCCGAAGATGCCTGCCTTGAAGGCTCTGCGCATGCCTACCCATGCGCCGTTGGCGAAGGAAAGGGCGCCCACCGTGGAAGCGGCCGGGGTGGCGTAGGCCGCGCCCGCCGCCAGCAGCATGAGAACGGTGAAGCCTGAAGGATTGATGCCCGTGCTCTGGCCGAGGTTCCAGATGAGGGGAACCGCGATGAGCACGATGGTGACGTTGTGCGTGAACTGCGTCATGATGTTGATGAAGATCATGAAGCCGGCAAGGAATATGAGAATGTTGCCGTCGCCCACGAAGCTGCTGAGAATGTCGGTGAGCACTCTGCTCAGACCTGCGCCGTCGCTGCTCAGTGCCGCGGAAACGGGCATGGAGGCGGCCAGCATCCAGATGACGTTCCAGTTGATGCCGGAAGCGCAGTCGTGAAAGTCGAACACGGGTTCGCCGTCCACGCGCAGGAAGGAGAGCACGCCGAGAATGACCACCATGGCCACCACCATGTTGAACTTGCCGAAGAAATTTGCCGCGGCGGAACCGGCGGGCAGAATGTTGGGCAGGAACATGACGAGGAGGAACACGACAAGGGCGGTGGCGGCGACGCGCTGCTTGTTGTCTATGTGTATCTGCGAGCTGATGCGGTCGAGGTATTCCGGCGTGAGATGGGAAAGACGGGCGATGTCCGGGCGGAAAATGAAGCGCACGATGAGCGTGTAGAGCAGCAGCGTGGCGATGCACACCGGCATGGCGATGGCGATGAGGGTGATGTTGTTGATGACGGCAGCGCCGCCGGACACGTCGGAAAGGGCGCTGATGCCCATGAGGTTCTGTCCGGCCCAGGGCTTGCAGGCAAAGGAGAGCACGCCGGCCATGTACACGCCTGCGAGCAGGTAGGCGGGATAGTCGTCGCCCTGCTTCATGTCGATGTCGTGGAACATGGAATAGAGAATGCCCGCGATGAGGAAGGCCGCGGGAACGCCGTCCACGAGAAAGCCGATGATGAGCGTGCCCGTGAGCACGCTGGCCGTGAAGATCCACGGATGACCGGCGAACACGCGGCGGCTCAGGCACCACTTGGCCATGACGTTGTTGATGCCGCTCTTGTCGCAGTAGGCGGTGAAGGCCAGCACGAACATGGTGAACAGCACGGCGGGGCTGCTGAAGGCGCTGCCGATGATCTTGCCGGGCTCGGCGTACCCGGTGAAGCCGAGCGCCACGAGACAGATCATGCTGGGCCAGGCGAAGCCTATGAAGGTCCATCCGTAGAGCATGCCGAGGAAGACGCCGAGAATGTTCATGCCCATGGGGGTAATGCCGACGGGCGGCAGAAATCCGATGCCGAAGGTGAGAAGAAAGAAAATGACGATATGCAGGATATGCCTGCTGTCAACGGCGGAAGGCTGTGTCATGGCGTTTCTCCTGAAAGTTGTCTGACGGGAGCTTGCGGCTCCTTTCACCATACCGTCATACAGAATGCGGACTATTGTGTATAATTTCTTTTTTTTATAAGCTGGTTATAAATTTTTTTATAGCACATTTCGTCGGAGTCTCATGCGTCTCGAGCAGCTTCAATATTTTGTTCAGGTAGTAGAATCGCACTCGTTCAACAAGGCGTCGCAGAAGCTCAACATCACGCAGCCTGCGCTCACCAATGCCCTCCGGGCGCTGGAAGAGGAACTCGGCGTGCAGCTTCTGGTGCGCAGTCACCGGGGCTGCGTTCCCACGGCGTGGGGAGTGCGCATTTACGAAGACTGCAAGAGTCTGCTTGCCGAACTTTCGGCGAAGATGGCTTCCTGGAAAAGGCTCAACGCCGGCAGCAGCGAGCCGGTGCTTGTTCCCGTGGTGGCCATTCCCTCGGCCTGCAACTATCTGACGGAGCATGTCTTCTCCCAGATGAAGCCGGAATTTCCGCTGGTGGACATCGTGCTTCACGAAGCCACGGTGTACGATTTGTACTCCTTTCTCAAGCAGGGCAAGGCGCATGTGGGGGTGACGGCCTTTTCGGAAGGCGAGGCCGAAAAGCTGGTGGCGCAGTACAGGGACATAGGTTTTCGCAGCGAGAGCCTCATGGAGGATGAATACTACATGTTCCTTTCCAGCAGCCATCCGCTGGCGGGAAAGGAGAGTCTCACGGTGGAGGACTGCGCCTCGCTGACCCTGGCCACCTATTCCAATCAGATGCTGAAACGCAATCAGCTTTTTCAGAAGAAGATATACGACGTCGTGGGCATCAAACGCTACGCCTACGTCAACAGCCGTGAAAACATCATGCAGATGGTGGCGCAGAACAAGGCCGCGGGATGTTTTCTGCACAAGATGTCGGCCTACAGCTGGTACGTCACCAACGGACTCATCCGCGCCGTTCCCGTGGAGGGTTTGCATCTCATGCCGTCGCGCCATTATCTGATAAGCCTTGAGGATGAGGCGCTCAGCCCGGAGGAGCGGCAGGTGGCGGACTTCATCCGCCGGCGTTACGGCGATCAGCCTTGACGGATCAACGGCCTCGGGCCATAGTGATATTTTGCAGAAAAGTGTTTCGGCCGTTGCGCAAGAGGTGGGAATATGGAGCACACGGAAGTCGGCGTCATCATTCTGACGTACAATGACTGGAAAAATACGCTGGAATGTCTTGCCTGCGTGCATGCCCAGAGCGGATTGCCCCGTCGCATCGTGGTGTGCGACAACGGCTCCGACAACGAGGTGGCCGACCGCATTCTTGAGGAATGGAGCGCTCTCGCCGCCCGGGACGGGCTGCCCGAGCCGGTGGAGGCGTACGGCGCCGACACGTCGGCCGCGCCGCTGGTGCTGCTTCGCCGGGAAGAGCCGGAGAGCATAGGCGGAGCCATGAATGCGGGCATGCGCTTTCTTCTTTACGACAGGGACTGCCATGCCTTCTGGCTGCTGCGCAACGACGCGCGTCCGGAATCGTTTGCGCTGGCGGCGCTGTTGCGGCATCTGGAAGAGGACGGGCTCAGTCAGCCCATCGGCATGGTGGGCTCCACGCAGCTCGTCAAGGATTCGGACGTGCTGGAATGCGCGGCCGGCGGACGCTGGAGCCGCTGGACCGGCGATCAGATTCCGCTGGACAAGGGGCTGGAGCGGCACGGTCTTTCCGACAGAAAGGAGATTGCGGACCGTCTGGACTACGTTTCCGACGCGTCCTGCCTCATCACCCGGGCCATGGCGGAGGACATCGGACTTTTCGACGAGCGTTTCAGCGGATTTTACGAGGACGTGGAATACGGGATTCGGGCCAGAAAGGCGGGATACGCGCTGAACTGGGCTCCGGGCGCGCTGGTGCGGCGCATGGACTGTTCCACTGCGGGCCTGACGCCCTTTCTGAGCGTGACCGACGATCCGGAGCTTGCGCCTCGCGACGACATGAATTTCATACGCGCGCGTTTTTATCTTCTGCGGCGGGCGCATCCGTTTGCGCTGCCGTTCATGCTTCTGGCGCTGCCGTTTTCGTGGCGCACTTTTCGTTCCCGCCGGGGCCGTTTCTTCATGGTCATGCGTGCGGCGCTGGATGGCGCGGCAGGGCGCATGCGTCAGGAAGGCTGACCTGTGCTCAGAAGCGATGACGCATCTTGACGAACAAAAAAAGCCCCCGTCCGAACACGGACGGGGGCTTTTTGTCGGCGGAAACTTAGTTCTTGCCTTCCATTTCCATGCGGTACTGCGCCACGTCGTCAACGGTGGCGAGAGGCATGTTGTGGGCGCGGGCGAAGTCGGCCACTTCGGGCAGGCGGGCCATGGTGCCGTTTTCGAGCGTGAGTTCGCACAGCACGCCCGCAGGCGCGAGACCGGCCATGCGGCACAGATCCACGGTCACTTCGGTGTGTCCGCGGCGCTCCAGAACGCCGTTGGGCTTGGCGCGCAGGGGGAACACGTGGCCGGGGCGGTTCAGATCTTCGGGCTTGGCGTCGGGAGCGATGGCGGCCTTGATAGTGGTGACGCGGTCGGCGGCGGAAACGCCGGTGGTGACGCCCTTTGCGGCTTCGATGGTCACGGTGAAGGCCGTGTGGTTCTTGTTGGTGTTGTTCTGCACCATGGGAGGCAGATCAAGGGCGTTGGCCTTTTCGTCGGTGAGGCAGAGGCAGACGATGCCGCTGCATTCGCGGATGAGCAGGGCCATCTGCGCGGGCGTGAGCGTTTCGGCGGCGTAGATGAGGTCGCCTTCGTTTTCGCGGTCTTCGTCATCGACGATGAGCACGCCGTTGCCGCTCTTGAGCGAGGCGATGGCGCGTTCGACGCGTTCACGGGGAGTTCCGAAGGATTCAAGGATGGAAAGCTGACGCATGACAAACTCCTTTTGGAGAATATCCGGCATCAGGGCGGCATAAGGCGCTGGGAGAGAGGAGAGGGGGTGCCTCCGCGCGGAGGCCTGGGATCCATTCTCTTTCGTCCGGACTGTTACCGTCGGCTCCGGATTTGCACCGGATCTGCGCATCTTCCCATGAAGATTTGCCCGCGGGCTTCCGGCCGAGGCCGGATCACCGCCGGTGGGGACTTTCACCCCGCCCTGAGAAATATGGGCTTATTTTTAATGCGTTTCCGCATGCTGTCAAGAGCCGTCTCGTTTTTTTGTGCGTTCCGGGAAGAGAAGGGGAGGGCGCGTCGGCGCGCGGGGCGGATGCGGCGTTGACAGAGCCGCCCAAGCCTGCGAGAATGCCTGCTTGCCCGTGTTCCGGCCCCTTCCGACGGGCAAGGATTTTTATCATTCAGCGCCGCTATCGGCAGGAGCAATACAGTGATGACCATTGACGAACAGGTGAAGATCATACGTCGCGGCATTGTGGACCTTGTGAGCGAAGAGGATCTTCGCAAGAAACTGGCCCGTGACAAGCCTTTGAACATCAAGGTCGGCTTCGACCCCACCGCGCCCGACCTGCACCTCGGGCATACCGTGGTCATCCACAAGATGCGTCAGTTCCAGGAACTCGGCCACAACGTCACCTTCCTCATCGGCGATTTCACCGGCCGCATCGGCGATCCGTCCGGCAAGTCCAAGACGCGTCCTCCGCTCACGGAAGAGGAAGTGAAAAAGAACGCCGAAACCTACAAGGAACAGGTGTTCAAGATTCTCGATCCTGAAAAGACGACCGTGGCCTTCAACTCCGAATGGGGCGACAAGCTCACTCCCGCCGATTTTCTGCGCCTCATGTCCAACTGCACCGTGGCCCGCATGATGGAGCGCGACGACTTTGCCAAGCGCTACCGCGAAAACACGCCCATCGCCATTCATGAATTCATGTATCCTCTGCTGCAGGCCTACGACTCCGTCATGCTGCGCACCGACGTGGAAATGGGCGGCACCGATCAGATCTTCAACCTTCTCATGGGCCGCACCCTTCAGGGCCACTACGGCCTGGAAGCCCAGTGCGCGCTTACTCTGCCTCTGCTGGTGGGCCTGGACGGCGAACGCAAGATGTCCAAGTCCTACGGCAACTACATAGGCGTCATGGAAGCGCCCGCCGATCAGTTCGGCAAGGCCATGTCCATTTCCGACGACCTCATGTGGAACTGGTACGAGCTCATTTCCGTGAAGTCGCTGGAAGAAATCGCCGACATGAAGGCCCGCGTGCAGGCCGGCACGCTGCATCCCAAGCTGGTGAAGGAAGAGCTCGCCATGGAAATCGTGGCCCGCTACCACGGCGAGGAAGCGGCCCGCGCCGCCCGTGAAGGCTTCAACAACGTGTTCGGCAAGGGCGGCATTCCTGAAGACGCCATTACCTGGAGCGTCAATTCCGCCGAAGACGACTGCTCGCCCGTGGCCATTCTGGCCGCCACCGGCCTGGTGCCTTCCCGCGGCGAGGCCAAGCGCAAGATTGCCGCCGGCTCTCTCAAGGTGAACGGCGAAAAGCTGACCGACGGCCTGACCGCGCTGCCTGCCGGCGAATATACGCTCAAGTACGGCAAGAAGGGCTTTGTCGTGCTGACGGTGAAGTAGTCCATGATTGATCGCAAACCGGAACCTTTCGGCCGCTGCGCCGACGATCGCTGCCCCGGTCGCTGCCCGTACCGCGACCCGGAACTCATGACGCCCGAAGGCCGCGCCGCGCTGCTGGCCGACCGCCGTCCCGCCGAAGGCGAGCCCTGGCCCGCCAAGGTGGTGCATGTGACGTGCCAGCCGGAAGAGACGCAGGTGGACGTGCCCCGCGTGAAGGCCAAGAACGTGGGCATTCTGCTGCATACTCTTGGACTGCGGCAGGGGACCGCCATCGTGGCCTGCGGCGACACGCTTCTCACGCCAGACACGCCGCTGTACCCCAATCAGCGCGTGCTGGTCAGAAAGGTCATGAGCAGCGGCTGATGCGGCAGGCCGCCCGTTCGCAGGCGGCGTTTTGCCGGAGCGGGCGCTCCGGTCTGACGCTCCCGCCGGGCGTTCCTTTATCCTTAATTAATGACGGCGTTCCTTCGCCCGCATTCGATTCCCGGAATCGGGACGGAGCCGGGCGAAGGAACGCCGATGTTTTTCCGGCTTTTTCCGAGCGGCATGATCGATCGGAAAAGGCTTTGCCTGTCAGGCGGCTCGTCCGTGCGGAATCTTCGTGCGGCCGGGCCGCTTTTTTATTTGAAAGACGGGCGTCTTGTTTCATCTTCTTGGAGCGGAGGCGCCGTCCGTTTTTCTGATTTCTGCCGCGTTGCGGGGAAGGGGACCGTCCGGCTTGCGGGCGCGCCCATGCGCAGAGAGCCGCATGCGCCGCCGCGGCCCGGAGTGTTCCGGCCACGTCGTTTCCCAAGCCTTCGCCTGAGAAAAGCGGTGCTTTGGGTTTCGTCCGTTCGGCGTTCCCGCCGCGGTTTTCGCCTGGGAAGACTTCCGGGCGCGAGTGCGGCCTGCCGGGCGTTTTTTTGCAGACCGCGCGGCGCTGAAAAACTGCCTTCCTTCCGTCTGAGGGGCGAAAAAAAGTGGCGTTTCGTCCCCGGTGTCTTTCCGTGAAAAGACTGCACATTTTTGTTGGACGGATGGAGGATTTATCATCCCCGGCGTCCACTTTTTTCGGCTTTCTTGCTGAAATAAGACACAATTCCCCTTGACTGCCCGGACCTCGTGCTTATCTCAATGTCGATGCGGAAAAATGATGCATCACAGGAGACAATGATATGGGTGTGGCTTACAAGGATTACTACAAGTTGCTGGGCGTAGAGCGCTCGGCATCGAAGGATGAAATCTCCAAGGCTTACAAGAAGCTCGCCCGCAAGTATCATCCCGACCTGAATCCCGGCGACAAGAGCGCCGAAGAGAAGTTCAAGGACATCAATGAGGCCTATGAGGTCCTCAAGGACGATGAAAAGCGCCGCATGTACGACCAGCTCGGCCCGAACTGGAAGGACGGACAGCAGTTTACCGGCGGCCCCGGCTTTGAGAACTTCAACTTCAATTTCAACGGCGCGCAGGGCGGCTTCAGCGGCGTGAACAGCGACTTTTTCGAGGCGCTGTTCGGTCAGATGGGCCGCGGCGGCTTCGGCAGACATGAGGGCGATGATCCCTTCGGATCGTTCCAGAGCGGCTACAGCCGTCGCTCGCGGCGCGGTTCCGATGTGGAAGCCGAAATCGACATCACGCTTGAAGAAGCCCGCAGGGGCGGTACCAAGCAGGTGACGCTCACCGGCGGCGGCACGTCGACCAACCTGCAGATAACCATTCCCGCCGGCATACGCGACGGAGGCAAGCTCCGTCTGCGCGGCAAGGGCAATCCCGGCAATCCTGCTGGCGATCTGTATCTCACCGTGCGCTACGCGAAGCACCCCGTGTTCCGCGTGGACGGGCTGGATGTTACCTGCGACGTAACGTTGCAGCCCTGGGAGGCCGTGTTCGGAACCAAAAAGCGCGTGCCCACGCTGGACGGCGATGTGGAAATGAATATTCCCGCCGGCAGCTCCAGCGGACGCCGTCTGCGTATCCGCGGACGCGGCCTTGGTCCGGCCACGGGCCGGGGCGACGAATATGTGACCGTCGCCATCAGCGTGCCCAAGCCGGAAGATTTGACTGAAGAACAGCTGAAACACTGGAAGGCTCTTGCCGGACAAAAGTAAGCTGCCGGAATGATATAAGAGGTGGGATATGGCGATTAAAACTGTAACCGCGTGCTCTCCCGCAGCCTCTGCGCTGGTTGCCTGGTCCGAATTTCTGGAACAGACGGGCACGCCGGTGGAACGTGTCCGGGAACTCATGGAACTTGGCTGGCTGGAACCTGCCGGTCAGGCTACCCATGCCGTCTTCTTCCGCCGTTCCGATATTTACCGCACCAGAAAGCTGACGCGGCTGTGCGAAGATTTCGAGATGCCCTGCGTGGCAGGCACCATCATCGTGGATCTTCTGGACCGCATTGCGAATCTGGAAACGCGCCTCAGAGAGCTGGAACGCCGATAGGCTCCGGCCGGCGCAAAACGTTCGGGAAGCTGCGCTCCCGAGCGGATATTTCAAGCAAATCTACGGTTCCGGCCGGGCCGGAACTGATGTCTGAAGTGTGGAGCGCCTGCGCCCTGAAAGGGCGGGACGACGAAACATTTGCCTTGCCCGACAGGCGCAAGCCCCGGTACAGGCGTTCCGCAGGGAGGAGTTTTTTATGGACATGAACAAGCTTACCATGAAGGCGCAGGAGGCGCTGGGCGACGCTCAGAACATTGCCCTCATGCGCAATCATCAGGAAGTGGACGTCGAGCATCTCGCGCTCGCGCTGCTGCGTCAGAAGGACGGGCTCGTTCCCGGCATTCTTTCGCGCATGAACGCGAAGCCCGAAGTCATCGCCGCGGAGCTGGAACAGGCGCTGGACAAGCGTCCTTCCGTGACCGGTTCCGGCGTGGAGCAGCAGACCATACGCATCACGCAGCGTCTGGCCCGCGCGCTCGCTCAGGCCGATGAGCTCGCTCGTCGCCTCAAGGATGAATATATCAGCGTGGAGCACATCTTCGCTCAGCTCATTGAAGCGGGCGGAGTCATGGGCGACATCTGCCGCAAGAACGGCATCGATCAGGAAAAGTTCCTGCGCGCCACCGCGGAAGTGCGCGGCGGTCAGCGCGTGACCTCGGCCAGCCCCGAAGAAACCTACGAGGCGCTCTCCAAGTACGGACGCGATCTTGTGGAAGAGGCCGGCAAGGGCAAGCTCGACCCCGTCATCGGCCGCGATCAGGAAATCCGCCGCACGATCCGTATTCTGTCCCGCCGCACGAAGAACAACCCTGTTCTTATCGGTGAGGCCGGCGTCGGGAAGACCGCCATTGTGGAAGGGCTTGCGCACCGTATCGTGAAGGGCGACGTGCCCGAAGGCCTGAAGAACAAGAAGCTCATCGCTCTGGATATGGGCGCACTCATTGCGGGCGCGAAGTACCGCGGCGAATTTGAGGAACGTCTGAAGGCCGTGCTCAACGAAGTGCAGCGCGCGGAAGGCCGCATCATTCTGTTCATCGATGAACTGCACACCATTGTGGGCGCAGGCAAGACCGACGGCGCCATGGACGCGAGCAACCTGCTCAAGCCCATGCTGGCCCGCGGCGAACTGCACTGCATAGGCGCGACCACCATTGACGAGTACCGCAAGTATATTGAAAAGGATCCGGCTCTGGAACGTCGTTTCCAGCCCGTGCTGGTGGACGAGCCCAATACCGAAGACGCCATTTCCATTCTGCGCGGTCTGAAGGAACGCTTTGAAGTGCATCACGGCGTGCGCATCAGCGACTCCGCCATCGTGGAAGCCGTGGTGCTCTCGCAGCGCTACATTTCCGACCGTCAGCTGCCGGACAAGGCCATCGACATCATTGATGAAGCCGCGGCCATGATCCGCACGGAAATTGATTCGCTGCCTTCCGAGCTCGATGAAATCAACCGCAAGGTCATGCAGCTCGAAATCGAGCGTGAGGCCCTGCGCCGCGAAACCGACGACGCTTCCCGCGAGCGTCTGCAGAAGCTGGAAAACGAGCTCGCCGACCTGCGCGGCACGCAGACCACGCTGCGCACCCGCTGGGAAGAGGAAAAGAAGGTCATCAACGGCGTGCGCAAGCTCAAGGAACAGATTGAGCAGACCCGTCATCAGATTGAAGAGGCGGAACGCTCCTACGATCTGGCCAAGGCTTCGCAGCTGAAGTACGCTACGCTCCCCGAGCTTGAAAAGCAGCTCAAGGAGACCGAAGCGAAGGCAGCTGCTCAGAGCGACGGCAAGGAAACCCGCCTGCTCCGCGAGGAAGTGGGTCCGGACGACGTGGCCGACATCGTGGCCCGCTGGACCGGCATTCCGGTGACGCGTCTTTTGCAGTCGGAACGCGAAAAGCTGCTGGAGCTGCCTGCGCGTCTGCATGAACGCGTGATCGGTCAGGACGAGGCCGTGCAGGCCGTGTCCGATGCGGTGCTGAGGGCACGCGCCGGTCTTTCCGACCCGCATCGCCCGCTCGGTTCCTTCATCTTCCTCGGCCCCACCGGCGTGGGCAAGACCGAACTGTGCAAGGCGCTTGCCGAAGCACTGTTCGATACCGAGGACAACATGATTCGTCTCGACATGAGCGAATACATGGAGAAATTCTCGGTTTCCCGCCTCATCGGTTCGCCGCCAGGATATGTCGGTTATGAGGAAGGCGGTCAGCTCACCGAGGCCGTGCGCCGCAAGCCCTACAGCGTGGTGCTCTTCGATGAGGTGGAAAAGGCGCATCCCGACGTGTTCAACACGCTGCTTCAGCTTCTGGACGACGGTCGTCTGACCGACAGCCAGGGCCGCACCGTGGACTTCCGCAACACCATCATCATCATGACGTCCAACATTGGCTCGCCGATCATGCTGGACGGCATCGACGAGAAGGGTGAATTCAAGCCCGGCGTGCGCGACGCGGTGATGAATGAACTCAAGAAGTTCTTCCGTCCCGAGTTTCTGAACCGTGTGGATGAAACCGTGATGTTCTATCCGCTGCGCGCGGATCAGATCGGCTCCATCGTGGATCTGCAGATCAAGAGCCTGCAGAAGAGACTCGACGAGCGCAAGATCACGCTGGAACTTTCCGACGAAGCCCGCAGCTTCATTGCCGAATCCGCCTACGACCCCGCCTACGGCGCGCGTCCGCTCAAGCGCTGGATCCAGCATAACCTGGAAACCAGGCTCGCCCGTGCAGTCATCAGCGGTGAAATCCGCGACGGCTGGAAGGTGCGCGTGGTGGTTGACAAGAATGAAGACGGCGGCACCCTGAGATTCGAGAGAGTGGAAGGGTAAGGCCTGATTGAATCATAGCCGCTCCGGCAACGGAGCGGCGGCAGAGAGCCTGCCATGTCGATTATCGGCATGACGGGCTCTTTTTTTATGCCCTGAGTGCGGCGAGATGTAGCGGAGAGCTTGGGGTAAAATGAGGGTAGCTTGAATAACATAGTGAAATTATAATATTATTATTTTGATAATCGGGCGAGGCTGTCGAAACGCGCTCGGCCTGCAGAAGCCTTCCGGTACGGCAGTCAGGTAAGGGAAAGCAGAACGGTTTGCCGCCGGAGTTGCCGGGGCGGATTAGACATCGCCGCCCTGAGTGCGGGCGTTCGGCGTGGAAGAGCCAGACGGCCGTGCCATGATTTTTGACAAAATTTTTGACGAAACCGGGCGGCAACTGCGGGCGGAATAAAAAATTTTTTGCGGAAAAACTTTGATTTTAACATCTCGTTAACAGAAAAATATCGTTTCCTTTCATTTTGGGGTGCCAAGGTCGTCTCATGGAAAAAGAGGGATTTTCCATAACGGTGTTACAAACCAATTTTTGCAAAGGAATGACTACAATGAAAAAGCTTACTACGCTTCTTCTGGCTGCCGGCCTCGTTTTTGCCGCGTCTGCCCCTGCTTCCGCTGTTGATCTTAAGATGGACGGCCAGTATCTGTTCAACTTCATCACCGGCGAACGCGTCGGCACCGGCCAGAACTTCGACGAAGCTGGTCAGCGTCTGCGTCTCGGCATGACCCTTACCGCCAATGAAAACCTGTCCGGCTACTTCCAGGTTCAGGTCGGCACCGGCGTTGACAGCACCAGCACCTACGACTGGGGCTCCGATCCTTCCGGCAACAGCACCAAGATCGGCATGCGTCAGGCTTATGTGGATTGGGTGATTCCCCAGACCGTCGTGAAGGTCCGCATGGGCCGTCAGCTCGTTGGTCTGCCTGAAGACGCCTTCGGCAAGAACGCTATCATGCATCCCGGCTGGCAGGGCCGCGACGGTATCGTCGTGACCGCTCCTGCTACCGATTGGCTCGACCTCACCGCCTTCTGGCTGCGTGGCGGCTACGACAGCGTCAACACCTACGACACCGACCAGTCCAACAAGTCCGACTTCTTCGCCGCCACGGCCGCCTTCAAGTTCGACGGCTTCTCCTTCACTCCTTATGTGATGTACGCCTCCCTTGACGAGTCCTCCTTGTGGGATGAAGATGAAAACGACTATGTTGCCGGCAACCAACTGAGCACTCCCGACGGCACCAAAATTCTTGCCGACGGCAACGCCTTCTGGGCCGGCACCAACTTCGTGATGAGCTACTTCGATCCCTTCGTGCTGAAGGTCTCCGGCGCTTACGGCATGGTCAGCTACGACACTGCCAACGACGGCAAGAACTGGCAGGACCGCAGCGGCTGGTATGTGCAGGCCAAGGCCTCTTACAAGACCGCTTACGGCACCCCGATCTTCGGCGGCTGGTACGGCTCCGGTGACGATAGCGATGCTCAGTACGAAGGCCAGGGCTGGATTCCTGCCTGGGCCGGTCGTTTCCATCCCACCTTCGGCTACTCCGCTGGTGAATTCGGCCTGTTCGACACCACCACCCGTCACAACATCTCCGGCACCTGGGGCCTCCAGGCCGGTATCGAAGACGTCAGCTTCCTGCAGGATCTGACCCACAAGTTCACCGTCACCTGGTTCCAGGGCACCAACGACAACAATCTGGCTGCCGATGAGAACCCCTACAAGTACATGACCAGCAACGACAACGTTGTTGAATTCAACCTGGCCAGCACCTACAAGATCTACAAGAACCTGACCGCCTGCCTCGAACTCGCCTACATGATCACCGACTACAGCAAGGGCGACCATGCCGATTGGGCGGCTGACAACGAGACCGACAAGGACGGCTGGAGCACCGCTCTTACCTTCCAGTACATGTTCTAATTCGACGCGGACTTAGTCCGCATCGGGTCTGAGCCTGAGTAACGCGGGAGAGGATAGCAATATCCTCTCCCGTTTTCGTTTAACGCGTCGGCATACGGCAGCCTCCCTGACCTGACGAGCCTCTGCGTCTTTCGCTCGCGCCTCTCAGCTGTTGCTCGCCCCGCCGAACAGGAAGGCCGATCCTTTTCCCCAGCATGTCGGAACGCCCCTCGACCTTGCCTCAGGCATGAGCAGCGAAACGATGCACCATCGCCGCACACGACGCATCCTCTTTTTGTCGCTCCTGCGTTTTTGCGTCGTGCGCCTGCGCATCGAAGGGCGCGAATCCGCAGCGCCCGCACGTTCCGCAGACACGTTCGCAAAGGATGGAGCAAGGATGGAATCTGAAAATTCTGCAGGACGAAAGAAACGCCCTGCCTGCATCGCGTTGTTCCACCTGTCGGCAGCAACGCGCAACATGACGACAAAATCCTTTCACCGCATGGGCATTGATACAAAATTTTCGTTAAAACAAGGCGATATCACGAACAGGAAAACAAAAGCAGAACCCGCATAGGCAAACGATGCCGCATCCTTTCACGCTCATGCCTGCGAGTTTTTGTTTGTGAAAAGCGCATATCACCGCACGAACGGCGTCAGCAGGTGTTCGTCGGTTGACAAAAAACGGACAACCAATATTAAATGAACTGTTCTTTTCGGACTTTTGTCTCCTGCCGTGCCCCTCTGCCCGCAGGATTGAACTCCCTTCGGCTGAAGCTCCAAGGCTTCTTCACTATGGGATTCCTCAAGTGCCGCTGGTTGATTAACCGTTGCTCTGCCTTATGGAGGAATCACCATGATTTTCGATTTTCGTCTTCGTCCGCCGTACAAGGGATTCAAGAATCTCGGCATCTTCAATCCCGCCTGCAATGAAAAAATCCCTCAGAAGCATCACGGTATGCCGAGCGAGGCCGCTCGGAAAAAAGATCTCGACCTGTTCTGGAAGGAAATGGAAGACGCCGGCATATCCAGGGGCGTGGTCATAGGTCGGCAGGTGCCCAACGACGCCGCCTCCGTTCCCAATGACGACGTGCTCGACATGGCGCGCGAATTCCCCGACAAAATCATTCCCTTCGGCAGCCTCGACATCACCCGCGGCGTTTCCGCCACGCTCGACGAGCTGGAACGCTGCATTGAAGGCGGCATCAAGGGCATTGCCATGGAGCCCGCCTACGCCATGCCGCCCAGAAAGGCCGACGCCAACGTGCTCTATCCCCTGTACGCCCGCTGCGAAAAGGCGGGCATTCCCATGGTGCTGACTCTGAGCTTCTTCCAGGGCACGCTGGAATATTCCGATCCCTGCACCGTGCAACATGTAGCCAACGATTTCCCTCATCTTCAAATCGTCGTCGCCCACGGCTGCTATCCGTGGATTCCCATGATCTTCCAGGTGGCCATCACCAACAAGAACGTATGGCTGCTGCCCGACATCTACATGCTGAACCCCACGGCGCCCGGTAATCAGATGTTCGGCGAGGCCATGCAGTGGCTCGACGGCGAGCGTATTCTCTACGGTTCCGCCTGGCCCTGCTATCATCTGAAGCAGGCCGTTCACGACATCGAGCGCTTCCACCTCTCGCAGGAGCATAAGGAAAAATTCTTCTATAAGAACGCCGAAAAGCTCCTGAACATCAGTCTTTCTTAATCATCTCTGCCGAAAGAACCGTCCGCATGCGGACGGTTCTTTCTTCCCGCGGGGGATCGCCATTTCCTCCGAGAAACAAGACGTCGCTCACGGGAACGCTGGGGTACCCCGAAGGAAAGCCTTTCCTGCAATGGCGGCGTGCGAAGGAAAAAGGAAGCTTCAATCAGGTCAACGCTCGGAAGAATCCCGCTCGAAACGGCCACGCTTCTGAGCAAAGACGGGGACGCGCCACCTTGCCCGCCGCATACGGCAGGCAGTCGTCAAACACACGCTCAGGCAAAACAGGGCAAGGCGTGAGCAGCGTGTGCAGCCGCGGCACGGAAACAGCAGCACCGGTTTCCCCGGCTTTTGAACGCACACGCGCCTCGCGCATCTCTACGAAAAAGCAGAAGTTGTCGTTCCCGTACTGTTCTTTTTGTCACAATTTAATTCCTCTTCTTTTCTTTCAGCAACATCCCGTATTTTTTATTATTTTTACCACTTTTTCGTCATTTTTCCCATCTTTTTCCCTGAAAAAGCCCTTTTTTTCTCCCCGCTCCCCCTTTTCAGGCATGAGGTTTATTTTTTTTTGGGAAAATATTGACAAGCCTTCTGAAAACAGCTAGGGTGCCTTTCAGAAGTTGGTGGCCTTTCAGTGGGCACTCCTCATAGAGTGTACCGGCCTGGGGCCGACATTGCCGGTTCATCACATGAAGAATGTGGTGCGCTGGCTTTTTTTGTCTTGAAGACGGCAGTCCTGCTTGCAGCGCCGTCGTTCAGACAACGTTCTTGCCGCATCCTGATCGACAGTCGATGACGGCAACAATTTACTGGGTGTTTTGCTCGGACTTTCACCAAAAAGACTCCGCAAGGCAAAACAAAGCAGCCTGGAACACATATGTCAGATATGTGCGTCCGGGCTTTTTGTTTTTAAAGGAGATTGCCATGAGTATTTGTGACACCACTTGTTGCATGACCGGCCAGGAACAGCGACTCGCCGACGGCAGAGGTCAGTCCAGCCCCCGCGCCCGCACGAAC
>NZ_DBMAHT010000028.1:0-22739 GCF_057866825.1 Mailhella sp. | reverse complement strand
CGACGCGTCCCGTGGTGCAGAAGGTTGCGCCCACCTGCTCGCTGGAAGAACTGCGCACGCTGCCGCGCCTGAACGGCCTGCCCTGCTACTCCTTCGACAACTTCAGTCCTACGGAAGAATGGGAAATAGGCCGGGACACCACAAGAATCGCCTCGCTCGGCGACGTGCCGGAATCGCGTTTTCTTCTGCTCGACACCGACACGACGCCCCCTGCCGTCATCGAGCAGGGGCAGCTCAACGTGGAGGAACGCCTGCTCGTGCAGACCAGCCGCAACCACTACATGCAGCTCTTCATCGTGGACAAGAAGTAGCCTGCGCCGAACCGGCTCCGGCCCGGGGAGCCGACGCGCGTCGCGGCGGTGAGGCGTTTTCACCCTTTTCGCCCGCTCCCGGCGAGCCGCGCGCAACACGTCTCCTTCCCGGCGCACCGAGCAAAACTCGCCCCGCGTGACATGCCGGGCCCCTCGACGGCCCCTCGCTTCGCCCCTCCCCGCACAGCGCAAAGAGGGGCGTGCAACAACGGCACGAAACACGGCCGGCAACACTCGCCCCGCCATCTCAGGCAAAAGAAAAGCCCCCTTTTCGGGGGCTTTTTTCATCGGCGCCGCGCCGAATCGCTTCAAAAAACGGCGCTAGCAGTAGTATTCGTTTTCCCGACGGTTCTTCAGCTTTTCGCTGAAGGCCGCGGCAAAGGAACGGTAGGCTTCGGTATCCATGTTCTTTGCGCCCTTCGGGCAGCGGCGGATGCAGCGGAAGCAGGAAAGGCAGGTATCGGCAATGGTGACGCAGTCGTCGGCAATGGCGTGAACCGGGCATTCCTTCACGCACAACCCGCAGTGCACGCACGCGTCGGACGTGAGCGGACGGAACTTGCCGCCGCTGCCGCCCTCGCGGTAGGGCCTGTTTCCGGGAATGGCCGGAGCCGGGGCGTTTTCGCCGCGCGAGAGAGCGCGCACGGCAAACGCCGCGTCTGCGGCAAGATCGGCCGCGTCGGGCCGATCCGTCTGAATCTCGCCGAAGGTGTGGCGTCCGACCAGCGCGGCAGCGCCGGCCACGGCAAAGCCCTGCGCCGCGGCCAGATCCGCCAGCTCAAGCAGCGCGTCGTCGTAGTGCCTGTTGCCGTAGGTCACCGCCACAAGGCAGGTTGCGCCGTCGGCGCTCAGCCCCGCCAGCCTCTCCCGCGCCACCGCAGGAATGCGCCCCGCGTACACGGGCGCGCCCATGATCACCACCTCGTCGCGGCCGAAACGACGCGCAGGCGCAGGCTGCGTGGTCACGTCCAGCACCTCCGCCGCGCCGCCGAGCGCCGCGGCCATGGCTTCAACACTCTTTCTGGTATTGCCGGTGGGAGAAAAATAAACAAGGGTCACCTTTTTCATGACAGCTCCTGATGTTGCAAAGAACGCCGGACCAAAAACGACGGCGCTTCCTTCAGGCTAGCCGAGCGCGACCGCTCTTTCAAGGGCTTCCGCGCCTTCGCCCTGCCGCCCGACGCGCCAGCGCCGGCAAAAGCACCCCGTCCACAAAAAGCACCAGCAGAATGTTCATCTGCCAGGCCAGCAGCATGCTCACGACGGTGTGGGAGAGAAAATGCTCCCCGCGCAGCATCTGATAAAGCCCCATGGTCCAGCCGACTCCCAGAGTCAGCGCCAGAGCCGCCGCCCGAGCGCTGCGGCCGGAGCAGCAGAAAAACGCCATCGTGAGGGCAAAGCCCCCGGACGCGTGCCCGCCGGGAAAGCACCTGCCGCCGGAAGGGCCGGAAAACATCGACAACAGGCGACGATACACCGCATGCCCGCCGAACTCCTCAAGCTGTCGCGGGCAGTACATGCCGGTCACGGCCTTGAGCGTGGACACGAGCAGCGGCGTGGCCGCGCACGAGAGCGCCATCAGCAGGCCGACGCGCATCCACGCCCGGCGGCCGCAGACGAAGCCCGCGCAGAAAAGCACCGTGGAACACACGCCTATCAGCGCCACCGCCCGCTTCATGCCGTCGTAAAACAGCCATCGCCACGCCCGATGCGTTTCGGCGTCGATGAGCCACGAGCCGTGCGCCGCGTCGTACCAGAGACGCTGAATGGTCATGTCGATGTCGGTGCGGCTTTCCAGGAGCACCGTTGCAGCAATGAGCGCGAGACACGCCGCGCTCTGCCACAGCGCCTGTCTGCGGGTCATACCGTTTCCTGCGGCCGCTCAAGCGGCAGTTCCATGGTGACGGTCAGACCGCCCCCGCTTCTGTTTTTCGCCCATATGTGGCCATGATGCGCGCGCACCGCGCTCTCGGAAATGGAAAGCCCCATGCCCGCACCCCCGCTCGCCCGCTGACGCGAGGCGTCCACGCGGAAGAACGGACGAAATATCTGATCCAGCGCGCTTTCCGGCACGCCCGGCCCCCTGTCCGCCACGCAAAGACGGCAGACGCCGTGCTCCGCGCTCATGGAAACGACGATCCGCCCGTCGTCCGGCGTGTAGCGCAGCGCGTTGCGCAGCACGTTTTCCACGGCATGACGCAGCATCTCGCCGTTGCCGTACAAATGCAGGCTCTCCGGCAGATGCTCCTCCACCTCGCAGCCGCGCACGCTGCCTTCAAAGCGCACGTCGTCCGCCACGTCGCGCACGAGCGCCGCCATGTCCAGCTCCCCGAAGCTCTGCACGCCCGCCTCCATGCGGGAGTATTCCAGAATGCTGCCGATGAGCGCTTCCATGCGTTCCGTCTCCAGACTGAGCCTGTCCAGAAACTCCGAAGGCACGTTCTCGCGCCGCAGAAGCTCCACGGATACCGAAAGGCGCGTCAGCGGCGAACGCAGCTCGTGCGACACCGCGGCGAGCAGTTCCTTTTCCCGGGCGCTTTCCTGCGCGCGCTGCTCGGCCATGGTGTTGAACGCCCGGGCGAGCAGCCCGAGCTCGTCGTTTCTCGACGCCATTTCCGGCCCGATGCGCGCCGACTGATCGCCGGAGGCAAGCCGATGGATCACCGACGTGAAATGTCCGATGACGCGCTTGAGAAAACTGATGAGCACATAGGCTTCGAGCGCCGCCACGATGAACGTGAACACCACCCAGAGAATCACTTCCTGCGTGGAGGAAAAGCCCTGCCCTTCGCTCTGCAGTATGTCGCCGGCCAGATACTCGCCGAACTCGCCGAGCATGGCGAACGAACCTATGAACAGTATGCCGTACACATAAATTTTGCGGAACAGAGGCTGCGAGGTCCAGAAATCGGCAAGTCGGCCGCGACGAATGTTCATGTTCTGTCTTCCTTGTGAATAACGTACATGTAGCCTGCGCCGCGAATGCTGCGTATGCGCTCCGAACCGTCGGGATACGGGCCGAGCTTGCGGCGCACGCGGCTTATCTGCATGTCGAGACCGCGTTCCATGGGCATGGCGTCGCGCCCGAACACCGAACGGCTGAGCTCGTCGCGCGAAACCACCTTGCCGGGCGAGGCGAGCAGCGCCCGCAGCACACGGTATTCCTGACCGCTCAGCGACACCTCTTCATCGCCCTTCCAGGCCTTCATGGCTCCGTCGTCGAGGCGCAGATCGCCGCCGCCCTCGCCGGGCTCGGGCCGGGAGCGGCGCAGCACCGCGCGGATGCGGGAAAGAAGCTCGCGCGGATTGAAGGGCTTGGGCAGATAATCGTCCGCGCCGAGATCGAGCCCCCGCACCATGTCGCCGGCGTCGCCGCGGGCCGTGAGCATGATGACCGGAAGCTTCACCAGCTTCGGATCCCTGCGCATGGCGCGCAGCACCTCGAAGCCGTTGCGCTCCGGCAGCATGACGTCGAGAATGACCAGATCGGGCCTGGACTCCCGCATGGAAGAGAGTCCCGCCCTGCCGTCGTAGGCAAAACGGCAGGCGATGTCTTCCGGCTGAAAATAATCTTCGAGCAGATGACAGAGTTCCTTGTCGTCATCAATAATGAGCAGTTGAATCATGATTTCCCCCAACCTGCATGAAACAGCCTTCCGGACGCTGGCCCGGACCGACCGAAAAACGGACGAACACGCCTTCCGTTCCTCAGTCTTTCCTGTACCATCCCATGCGGCACAACGGCAACGAGGGAATCCGTTCTGTTACGCTTCGTTACACTGCCGAAAAAAACGAACGTAAAAATTTTATCACCGCCTGCGGAAAAACAGACCGTTCACTGTTACACTCCGTTACATTTCCCGATATTGAGGGATCATTTACAATGCATGCGTGCCTCATATGCCGTGCAGCTCGTATAATTTATTGACGCCGCCGGAATATTCCCCGCAACGTTACGCTTTGTTACACCGGATCGGATGTACTCGACGCCGTTTGACTTTATAGTCGTGCCACTGTTTATCCGAAGGAGAGTCTTCCATGATCCGTTCCAGAAACGCCCGAGGCTGCTTTCTCGGCCTGCTGCTTCTGCTCTGGCTCGCCGTCAACGCCGTAGTCAGAACCGTGCTGCTCGTCATGGCACACCGCACGCTGCAAAGTTCCTTCGACTGGTCCACGGCGGCGGGCATCTATTTCCGGGGAGCCGTCAACGATCTGTTCCCCTATTTTCTGCTCGCCCTGCCGCTCATGATTGTCCTGCTGCTGAAAAAGCGCCTCTGGGGCGGACGCGCCGGACGCCTCATCGCCTCCGTCGTGTTCTGGCTGTACGCCTGCGCCTTCCTCTTCGGAGCCATGGCCGAAACCCTGTTCTGGGACGAATTTTCCAGCCGCTTCAACTTCATTGCCGTGGACTACCTCGTGTACACCACGGAAGTGGTGAAGAACATTGCGGAATCCTATCTGCTCATTCCGCTGCTCGCCGCCATTGCCGCCTCGGCCGCCATCGTTTCCGCGCTGCTTCTGCTGCCGTTCTGGCGCCGTGCCGCCACGCCCGCGCCGCGCTCGCCCAAACTTTTCGCCGTCTGCTTCGTCATGACCTGCGCCGCGTTCCTCTACTCGCCCCTCGCCCCGCAGGACAGGGTGGAAAAGGAACTCTCCGCCAACGGCGTGTGGTCGCTGTTTTCCGCCTACCGCAACAACGCCCTCGACTACCGCGCCTTCTACCCCGTCATCGACAAGGAACGCGCCTTTGCCGCGCTTCGCAATGAACTTGCGGAAGACGGCACGCGCCTTGTTTCCGACGGCCGCGACTGGCGGCGGGACGTTGACGCGCAGCGCCCCGAATGGAAGCCCAACGTCATTCAGATAGTCGTGGAGAGCCTGGGCAGCAATCTGCTCGGAGAAAACACCCCCCACATCAACGCCATCGCCGAACAGAGCTTGCAGTTCACCCGGCTCATGGCCACGGGAACCCGCACCGTGCGGGGCATCGAGGCGCTCACCCTGTCGCTTCCGCCCACGCCCGGCTCCTCCATCGTGCGCCGCCCGAACTGCGAAGAACTCTTTTCCGTGGGCACCGTGTTCCGCGAAAAGGGCTACGACACCGCCTTCGTATACGGCGGCTTCGGCTACTTCGACAACATGAACGCCTTCTTCTCCGGCAACGGATTCCGCATCGTGGACCGTTCCGACATTCCCGGCGAAGAAATCACCTTCACCAACGCCTGGGGCGTGTGCGACGAAGACCTCTTCCGCGCCGCCCTGCGCGACGCCGACGAAAACTTCCGGCAGCACCGTCCGTTCTATCAGTTCGTGCTCACCACCTCCAATCATCGCCCCTTCACCTATCCCGACGGCAAGGTGAGCATTCCTTCCGGCTCCAGCCGCAAGGGCGCGGTGGCCTACACCGACTACGCCATCGGCGAATTCTTCCGTCAGGCGTCGATGCGGCCGTGGTTCCGCAACACCGTGTTCATCATTTCCGGCGACCACACCTCCAGCGCCGCCGGGCACACCGATCTGCCCCCCGACCGCTATCACATTCCGGCGCTCTTCTACTGCCCCGGCCGCATCGCTCCCGCAGCTATTGACACGCTGTGCAGTCAGGCCGATATAGCACCTACGCTGTTCGACATTCTGGGCTGGTCGTACCGCTCGGGATTCTTCGGTCGCAGCGTGCTCCGCACGAAGCCGGAAAACGGCCGGGCCTGGATAAGCACCTATCAGGCGCTCGGCAGACTCACCCCGGATTCCCTGGTCGCCCTGGAACCTCTGCAAAAGCCCGCCGCCAGCGCATGGACGTTTTCCGCCGAGCCGGGGGCTCCCATCGAAGGCGACAGAGCCGACGACCTCGTGGCCGCAGCCGTGGCCGACTATCAGACCGCCCACGATCTTTTCAACAGCGGGAGGCTGAAGGAAGAAGCCGTGCTGCGCTGACGCGCCGCGGCATCGATACCCATCTGCGGGCCGGACCTCCGGCCCTTTTTTTATGGTTTCATCATCATGCAAAGGACTTCTCGAAACATGTGGCTCATTCTTGCGCTTCTCTCCGCCGTGTTCGCGGCTCTCACGTCCATTCTGGCCAAGGTGGGCATCGAGGGCGTGGATTCCAATCTCGGCACCGCCATCCGCACGCTGGTGGTGTTCTTCATGGCCATAGGCATGGTCCATCTCACCGGGGCCAAAGTGAGCCTTGCCGAAATCAGCACGAAAACATGGGTGTTTCTCGTGCTCTCCGGCCTTGCCACCGGCGCTTCATGGCTCTGCTACTTCAAGGCCCTGCAGATAGGCGATGTCTCCAAGGTGGCTCCCATCGACAAGACCAGCATCATTTTCACGATCATCATGGCCGTGATCTTTCTGCACGAACAACTTACCCTGAAGGTTGCCGTGGGCGGCGCGCTCATTGCCGCAGGCTCGCTCGTCATGGCCTTCTAGCCGGTGAAAACGCCGAAGAATCGCCCTTGAAAAAAAGCGCGGCAAAGGCGCAGAAGCCCCGGACGGCAGGGGAAGGTTGACTTTTTCCCGCTCGTCGTAAACTATCGGAGGGATTATCTTCATCACAAACCTTAAAAAAGAGGCCTGCGCATGGAGTTTCTTGAAAACATAGTCGCCTTTGCCAACGATATTCTGTGGTCCTACGTTCTTGTCGTCATGCTCATAGCCCTGGGGCTCTGGTTCTCCCTGCGCACCGGCTTCGTGCAGCTGCGCCTGTTCCGGGAAATGATCCGCCTGCTCAAGGAAGGCACAAGTCATGACGGCGGCCACGCCCACATCAGCTCCTTTCAGGCCTTCTGCATCAGCACGGCCTCGCGCGTGGGCGTGGGCAACATCGCAGGCATCGCCATCGCCATCATGACCGGCGGGCCGGGCGCCATCTTCTGGATGTGGGTCATCGCCGTCATCGGCGCGGCCTCCGGCTTTACCGAAAGCACCCTCGCCCAGATCTACAAGGTGCGCGATCCGAAAACCTTCGGCTTCCGCGGCGGCCCGGCCTACTATATCCGCAACTGCCTCGGCAGCCGCAAGGCCGCGGCCCTCTTCGCCGTGCTCATTTCCGTGACCTTCGGCCTCTGCTTCAACTCCGTGCAGTCCAACACCATCGCCATTTCCCTGAACACCACCTTCGGCGTGGACAGAAGCATCGTCGGACTCTTTCTCACCGTGCTCTCGGCCGTCGTCATCTTCGGCGGACTCCAGCGCATCGCCCATCTCAGCAGCTGGCTCGTGCCCATCATGGCCACTCTCTATCTGCTGCTTGCGCTCGTCATCGTGGTCATGAACATCACCCACATTCCGGCCATGTTCGCGGCCATCATCTCCCAGGCCTTCTCCCCCGACGCCGCCGTGGGCGGCATAGGCGCGGCCATTCTCACCGGCGCAAAGCGCGGACTCTTCTCCAACGAAGCCGGCATGGGCTCCGTGCCCAACGCCGCGGCCACGGCCTTTGTCTCCCATCCCGTCAAGCAGGGACTCGTGCAGGCCCTCGGCGTGTTCGTGGATACCCTGCTCGTGTGTACGGCCTCGGCCTGCATCGTGCTGCTCTTCGACGGCTATGCCGACTCGGGCAAAACCGGCATCGAGCTCGTGCAGCTCGCCCTTGCCCAGCATCTGGGCGGCTTTGCGGGCGTTCTGCTCTCCGTCATGGTGTTCATGTTCGCCTTCAGTTCCATTGCGGGCAACTACTACTACGGCGAAAGCAACATTCAGTTCTTCAGCACGAAGCCCGTCTATCTGCTGGCGTTCCGCATTCTGGTGGTCGCCATGGTGGCCTTCGGCTCCGTGGCCGAACTGCCCTTCGTGTGGAACCTCGCCGACCTCTTCATGGCGCTCATGGCCATCGTGAACCTTGTGGCCATCGCCCTGCTCGGACGCAACGCCTTCCTCGCGCTCAAGGACTATCAGGATCAGAAGAAGGCCGGCGTGGCCGACCCCGTGTTCCATCCCGAAAAGCTCATCGACCGCCGCGGCATCGAAGCCTGGAACAACGACTAGACGCCCCTTCCTTTCCTCTTTCCGGCAGGCGGCCCGACGGGGTCGCCTGTTTTTTCCCCGCGCCGCCCCGCCCGGGAAACGGATTGACAGCGGCCCCGGCCTTGAAATATTTTTTTCGCATCATTTATTGTCAAAAAATCCATGCGCCGCATGCGCAGAGGGCATGTACCATGAAGAGCGACTCCTTGACGAATTTAACCCGCGCGGCGTCAAGCCCCTTCGGCTCAACCTTCGACGCCAAAGACAGGACGGGCCTTCCCGATCTGGAAACCTGCCGGAAACATCTGCTCCGCTTCAGTCGGGAAATCGCCGTTTCCCGCGGCGCAAAGCTCCCGGAGAACAAGGTGTACTTTCTGCTTGAAGGCACGATCACGCTCACCGCGCTTTCGGCCACGGGCGGACATCATTCCCTCATCTACTTCCGCCCCGGCGATCTGCTCAGCTTCATTCCCTCCGTCAATCACGCCTACGGCATTCCTCACGACGCCTTCGACTTTCTGCTCTACAACGAATCGCTCGCCATGTGCGCCAAAACGCCCTGCCGACTCGTCTGCACCGAACAGCGCGAGTTCATGCAGCACATGCACGAAGAGCCGCTGCACACCCTGCTCATTCGCGGCCTTGCCGGCAATCTCATGAAGATCATCGTGCAGTCGGTGAACAACTGCACCCTGCCCGCCATCGTGCGGGTCTGCCGCCTGCTCTCCGTGTCCATGGAAAAGGATCCGCCCCACGCCCTGCCCCGCTACCTCACCCACACGGAAATTGCGGGCCACCTTTCCATGCACGTGATGACCGTGACGAAAATCTTCCACTCCCTGCGCAAGGCGGGCATTCTCGTCAAGGAACACGGCACGACGTTCGTGAAGGATCCGCAGGAGCTCGTCAAGCTCTCCTCGCAGGTCAGCCAGCTTTCCTACCGCACCGAGCTTCTGCCGGAACATGACGTCGCGCACCGCTGAGCGCCCGGGGGCGTTTCGCCTTTGAGACGGGCCGCCACGTGAATTACGCGCCCGCTGAACTTCCCGCACGCCGGGGATCTTTTCGCTCCTGCGGCCACGCTGCTCCCGCATGCCGCCCGCGCCCCTTGGCGCCCGGCTGTGCCGGATGCCTGCGCTTTGCCTGACGGGCCGGAACGGAGTTTTTTGCAGAGCCCCGGGACGACGGCGCGCTCTCCGGCTTCCGCACATTCCCCCCAAAAATGGGCTTGTTCCTCTGAGGCAGGCCGCCGCGCAGAGCATGTGCGCGGCCCGAAGGCGTCCGTCCCTCCCCGCGCAGACCTCACTCCCTCACGCCACGGCGCGCGCCGCCTTCCCCCACGATTTCCCATCGGCGAATACACCGGCGTGCATTCTGCCCCCACGTTCTCCCGCCGCCCGTTCCCTGCGCCTTCCGGTCTTCGCGCGCCTTCCGGGCTGCGCTTCCCCCGCGCTTCACGCTCCTCGACTCGTTCCCCCGCCCTTCGCCTTCCCTTCCTTCCCTCAGCTTCGCGCTTCGGCGCGGCACTTCCCCGCTCTTCGCCCCGGCGCCCCACGCGCTTCGCGCCCTGTGTTTCGCCCTCCTGCAACAGCCCAAAATCTCCGCCCCCGCGACTCGTTCCCTGTCTTCACTCCCCGCGTCGCGCTTTTCCTTTTTCTTCTCGCTCCTTCCTTCACGCGCCCGGCAAAGCAGACCGCATCACGTCTCTCAGACTCCGCGTCCGGGTTCCCAGCCGCCCGCAGGCCGCCGTCTTCCGGCGTCTCCACCTGACCTCTCCCTCCAAAAATCACTGCTTTTTCACGCCTCTCCGCCCCTTTTTGAGTGCAATTGAATTTTAATTCACAAGACATGTTTCCCCCTCTCCGAACTCACTTTCCGCGCCCCCGCCGAATGCTTCCAAACTGCATATTTTTTCCGAATTTTCTCGAAAACAAGGCCGGAATCTCGTTGTCCTCCCGCCCCAAAAAGCGCGCTTCCGCCCCTTTTTTCTCCGCACAATTCAATACTCAATACTTTGAAATTACATATTTAATTATACAAGACCCGACTTCTGAACGCCCCCTCTTCTCAACGTATCCGCGCCGACACAGGAAAGAAAAAGAAAAAATATTCAAAAGCTAGTTTAGACTTGTTTATTTTATCCGCCATCCCCCTATCTTAAGCAACATCCGCAGAAGTAGCGGTGCGGGAATCTCCCTGTTTCTCGAACACCGTGTTTTGCCTCACGAAGGGGCCACTCTTTCCTTCTCCGTCACTGGAGGTAAGCATGTCGTCAAAGAAACTTCCTCTTTCCACCATCATCAACACCGTCATCGGCATCGGCATCATGTTCCTCGGCTACGTGCTGCCCTGCCCCTCCATGACCGTTCCCGTCAACGACGCCCTCGTTGCGGCAGGATTCCCCGTGGTCGACGGAAACGCCGTCATCACCATCACCCGCATGGGCATGGTTAACGCCATGATCTTCCTCGGCGTCGTCTATCTCTGGACCTTCGTCGACACCCTCTGGCCCTGCTTCCTCGGTGTGCTCATGCTCGCCTTCAGCGGCTTCACCCCCGCTCCCAAGGTGCTCAATTCCTTCCTCGGCAATCCCATGGTGGTCATGATCTTCTTCACCCTCTACTTTGCCACCGCCCTCATCAAGAGCAACGTTTCCGCCTGGCTCGCCCAGTGGATTCTCCGCCGCGACTTCATCATAGGCCGCCCCTGGACCTTCACCGGCGTCATCCTGCTCGCCACCTACTTCCTCGCCTTCTTTGAACAGACTTCCATCTGCTTCCTCATCTGGCCCGTCATGTACACCATCTTCAATCAGGTGGGCTTCAAGCGCGGCGACAAGTACGTTGCCATCATGCTGGTGTACATCATCATCATGTCGCTGCTCTCCTTCGCCTCCGATCCCTTCAAGACCGGCGCCTTCCTGCTGCTCGGCAACATCTGGAGCATGGCTGCCAACAATCCCGGCCTGAACGTTCCGGATCTGCCCGCCGCCTCCTACTTCTGCTTCGCCCTCGTCGTTTCCCTCATCTCCATCGCCGGCCTCCTCTTCGCCATGCGCTTCATCTTCCGCGTGGACGTCTCCCCCCTGCTCAAGCTTGATCCCGAAGTGCTGCGCAAGGAACCCCTGCCGCCCATGACCGGCTATCAGATCGGCGTGCTCATCGCCTTCGCCCTCTTCGCCTTCTGGATTCTGCTGCCCGGCATCATCGGCAAGGACAACGTCGTCGGCGCCTTCCTCGCCAAAAACTCCATGCTTGCCCCCCTCGTCGCCCTGTTCATCGTGGGCTTCGTCCACCTGCGCGGCAAGCCCATCGCCGACGTGAGCGACACCGCAACCGTCTATCCCTGGCGCATCTTCCTGCTCATCGCCGTGGCCATGCTCCTCGGCGACGCCATGACCGGCAAGGGCACCAACGTGACCATCTTCATGGAATACGTCCTGCGCGGCGCCCTCTCCGGCTTCGGCTACGTGGCCCTGTGCATCGCCGTCATTCTGCTCGGCATCACCTGCACCAACTTCTGCAACTCCGTGGTGCTCGGCCTCGTGCTCACCCCCGTGCTGCTCGCCATGTGCAACGCCTTCGGCATGAACGCCGGTCCCCTCATGGCCTGCTTCATCTACGCCGTACTCATCGCCGCCTGCACCCCCGCAGCCTCGCCCTTTGCAGCCATGCTCTTCGGCAACACGCAGTGGCTCTCCCCGAAGGAAATCGTCACCTACAGCGTGACCGCCTCCCTGCTCATTGCCGGCGTCATCATCGTGGTGGGCATTCCGCTCGCCATGCTCATCTTCGGATAACCTGCCTTCCGCCGAACTCTTCCGGCTCAACCAGAACGCTTCCCGCAATCCCTCCAGGGATCGCGACCGCAACAAAGGAGTCCTTCGCATGAACAAGTACGACGTCATCATCGTGGGCGGCGGCCCCGCCGGTCTTACGGCCTCCATCTATGCCGTGCGCGCCAACATGAAAACGCTGGTGCTCGACAAGCTCGCCCCCGGCGGACAGATCATCAACACCAACGAAATCGCCAACTACACCGGCTTCGGCACCATCAACGGCGCCGAGCTCGCCATCAAGATGTTTGAACACTCCCAGGAAGTCGGCGCGGAATTCGACTACAAGACCGTGACCGCCATCGTGGACGAGGACGACGTGAAAAAGGTGGTCTGCCTCGAAGACGACACCGTGTATGAAGCCTCCGCCGTCATCATCGCAACCGGCACGAGGCCCCGCCGCCTGCACATTCCCGGCGAAGACAAGCACACCGGCGCCGGCATCAGCTGGTGCGCCATCTGCGACGGCGCCCAGTATCGCGGCAAGGACGTCGTGGTCATCGGCGGCGGCAACTCCGCCGTGGAGGAATCCATCTACCTCGCCGGCATCGTGAACAAGCTCACCATCGTGACCATGTTCGACCTCACCGCCGATCCCATGGCCTGCGACAAGCTGCGCGCCATGCCCAACGTGACCATCTATCCCTATCAGGACGTGCTCGAATTTCTGGGCGACGACAAGCTCGAAGGCGTGCGCTTCAAGTCCACGAAGGAAGACGCCACCGAACGCACCGTGTCCTGCGACGGCGTGTTTGAATACATCGGCCTCGAACCCACGGCCTCCTTCTGCGCCGACCTCGGCATTCTCGACAGAACCGGCTGCATCATAACCGACGCCTCCATGGCCACCTCCCGCCCCGGCATCTTCGCCGCCGGCGACATCATCGTGAAGGGCCTGCGTCAGGTGGCCACCGCCTGCGGCGACGGCGCCGTGGCTGCGAATTCCGCCTCCAAATACGTTGAAAAGCTGAGAGGTTAGTCCTCTTTTCCCCGGTCGGAACCTTGTTCCGCAACACTCATTTTTCCAAGGAGACTTCCCCATGATCAAAGAAATCGACACCGCCGCCTACGACAGCATGGACAAGTCCGGCGTCATGCTGGTGGAATTTTATTCCAAGACCTGCGGCCCCTGCAAAATGCTTTCCTTCGTGCTCAAGGACATCGACAAGAACGATCCCGACTTCCGCATCTTCACCGTGGACTTCGACGCCAATCAGGACCTCAAGGAACGCTGCGGCGTGAAGGGCTTCCCCACCATGCTCTTCATGAAGGACGGCGCAGAAGTCTCCCGCCTCGAAGGCCTGAAGCAGAAGCCCGCCATCATTCAGGAAATATCCAAGCTCAAAGCCTAACCCCCACTCTCATATATCCACACGTAGAACGCTGAAAGGAGTCCAGCCATGAGCAGCAAAGTGACGCACACCTACAACGATCACCTCATCACTCGCCAGAATCGCGCCGAGAAGGAATTCCTTGCCGCTTTTGAAGCGGAAAAGCCCACGCTCGAAAACGCCCATGTTCTGGTCAACCCCTACTTCATCAATCCGCTCTGCGCGCTGATCCTCTTCAAGAGCGAAAAGCCCGCCTCCGCCACCATGACCATTCACGGCAAGCGCAACGACCGTGAAAACATCGTTCACACCTTCCCCGAAGGCACCGATCACTTCATTCCGGTCATCGGCCTCTACGAAGGCGTGGCCACCCGCGTGACCGTGGAACTCTCCACCGGCGAAAAGAACACCTTCTCCATCCAGTCCCAGCCCCTGCCCGAAGACGTGTGCCGCTGCCGCAACATCAACACGTCCATGGACTACTTCGGCAACAACTTCATGTTTCTCACCCCGGCCGGCAAGAACCTCCCCACCGCCTACGACTACATGGGCGACATCCGCTGGCTGCTCACCGAAAACACCATGTTCGACATCAAGCGCGTGAAGAACGGCAACATCATGACCGGCTCCCACCGCTTCTGCCACATGCCCTACTGCTCCACCGGCCTCATCGAACTGAACCTGCTCGGCAAGATCTACAAGGAATTCCGCATGCCGGGCAACTATCACCACGATCACTTTGAAATGCCCGACGGCAACATCCTTGCCCTCACCCAGGACTTCACCTCGAGCACCGTCGAAGACATGATCGCCCTGCTCGACCGCGAAACCGGCGAAGTGCTCCGCACCTGGGACTACAAGACCTTCCTGCCCCAGAACGTGGCCGGTTCCGGCTCCCAGGACGCCCACGACTGGTTCCACAACAACGCCCTGTGGTACAACGACAAGAACAAGACCATCACCATTTCCGGCCGCCATCAGGACGCCATCGTCAACTTCGACTACGAAACCAGCAAGCTCAACTGGATCATCGGCGACCCCGAAACCTGGCCCGAAGACATGCAGAAGTACTTCTTCAAGCCCGTGGGCGACGTGGAAAACTTCGACTGGCAGTATGAACAGCACGCCTGCGTGGTCTGCCCCGACGGCGACATCATGTGCTTCGACAACGGTCAGTACCGCTCCAAGGTGAAGGAACGCTACATCCGCAACCGCGACAACTTCTCCCGCGGCGTGCGCTACCGCATCGACACCGACAAGATGGAAATCGAACAGGTGTGGCAGTACGGCAAGGAACTCGGCCAGAGCTTCTTCTCGCCCTACATCTGCAACGTGGAATACTACGACGAAGGCCACTACCTCATCCATTCCGGCGGCATCGGCTGGAAGGACGGCTACGCTTCCGACAAGCTCGGCGCCTTCATCAATCCCAAGAAGGAACCCGGCACCGACATCTGCGCCAAGACCGTGGAACAGAAGGACGGCGTGGTCATGTACTCCATGGAAGTGGACGGCAACTTCTACCGCGCTGAAAAGCTCTTCCCCTACCACGACGGCGACAACGCCGCCTTCGGCGAGGGCAAGCTCCTCGGCCACCTCGACGTGACCCCCACCTTCGACACCATCCCCGACGTGCCCGAATCCAACGAAGTCATCGACTCCTGGCATCAGGTCAACATCGAGGAAGATGAAGACCGCATCGTCTTCCACGGCCGCTTCGCCCGCGGCTCCCTGGTCATGGTGCTGCTCGAAGGCGAAAAGGAAACCCGCGGCTACTTCATCAACACCGCCGCTTCCTACCACCTCGCCATGTGCTCCGGCGCCTACCTTGAAGAAGACGACCGCGTCATCAAGCAGAACATCAGCAAGGAAGGCCTCTCCGGCAAGTACGACATCAAGATCCTCGTCGAAGACACCAAGTACCAGACCGGCGTCTCCCTCTTCTGCTAACCCATTGTAAAAGGACTGCCGCACCCGCGGCACCCCCCGCTGCGCCGAGCCCTCACTTTCCCCCTCGGCGCAGCTCTTTTTTAAGGAAGAAGGGGAGGATGAGCGGGGGGAAGGAGAAAACCCTTTTGAAAAAGGGCTTTTCTCCTTCCCCCCGCACCCCCCATCCTCTTTTCCGAAAACTTTTATCAGAGGGACGAAAAGCGGATTGGAGCAATGGTGGCTGTCGGCAGAAGCCCGCAGCGATGGGCCGGGCACAACGGCTTGCCGGGCCTCCGAATGGTTCTGCTGTGGGTGAGATGCGGGAAAAGAAAAAAGAGAGAGGGGAGAGATGGTGACCGAGAAATGAAACCCTTTTGAAAAAGGGCTTTTCTCCTTCCCCCCGCGCCCCCATCCTCTTTCCGAAAACTTTCATCAGGGGGGGCGAAAAGCGGATTGGAGCAATGGTGGCTGTCGGCAGGAGCCGCGGCGATGGGCCGGGCGCAACGGCTTGCCGGGCCTCCGAATGGTTTCTTTTTTTGGGGGCACATCCATAAAAAAGAGGCTCCGGGGAAAACGGAACCTCTCTGAACATCCCGGCAGGGAATCTTTGACGCCGGGCGGGTCGCCCGCGCAAGGCCGCCGCTACACGGCAAAGAGCTTGCCGCACTTGCGGCAGCGGTACAGATGTCGATTGTATTTGTTGTCCATGGCATGTCCGGCCCTGTTGCCGAGCGCCGCCCCCGAAACGCCGCCGGTCACGGCTCCCACAAGTCCCCCGGCAAGCGCGCCGATGGCCGAGCCTATCACCGGGAACACGGAACCAATGGCGGCCCCGGCCGCCGCTCCGGCACTGATGCCCGACACTCCGGCCGCAGCGCCGCCTACCCCGCCCGCCGTGGTGCCGAGCACCCGGTAGCGGTTATCCTTGCACACATCGGAACTCTTGCAGCGCGGACAGCGAACAGTCATGGCGACACCTCGAATTCATGGTCTGGCTGCATGGTACGAGAAAAAGAAACGTTCAGCAAGGATTCCTTATCTCTCCCCCCACACATATTATCAAAGAATGCGCCGCGTTGCCGCCATCCATCACGCTCCGTCGCCGGAGGTGAAAAGGCGTTTCCCGCAGAAACAGCAGAGAGAAGAAACTGCGGGATAAAAACAGGAGCGCATCGACGACGCTCCGCCCTGCCGAACTCCATTCCCCGTCCAGAAGACGCGCCCCTTTGTCCGCCATCATGCCAGCTCTACCGGCAACGGCTTCGCTTCCCGCCTGCAATATCGCCGAACGGCAACATTAAAAGATGAAGGAGCGCATGCCTTTCCCGACGCACCGGGAAAAGTTTCCCACAGCCGAAGCTCCAAAACGGGGGACGCATGTTCCTCGCCGCCTTCTCTGCTCCCGCTATGGGGCCATGCAGCTCCAACGCGTTCCCTCCTGCCATCAAAGTGTCGGCTTCACGTTCTGCCCCTGCTCCGGTCTGTTCCCCCTTCCGCCGGGTTCTCGACGTCGCGCCCTCGCCTGCCCGGCATCGCTTCCCCGTCCCGTCAGGCTGCCCGCTTCGCGCCTCCGCCCTGCTCCGGCCCCTCCCGTTTCCGTCATGAGACGGCCCGCCCTTCCTGTCCTCACCAGGCAGCGCAGGCTGCGGCCTGTCCCTTTTTTGCCCCTTTCCGTGGATCACGGCCCGCATGCCCTTCCCTCTCCGTCAACGCCCCCTCTCTCCCGTCTGCGCCCACGGCCCGGCCGCCGGGCCGTCCTTTTTCTGTTCCGGCCGCAGAGAAGGAAACATTTCTGTCGTCCCTGATGGCGGACTTCTATATTCTCCTTTATTATCAATAGATTAACAAATTATTTTGCAAAAAACTCTTCCTTGTTCCGGGCGAAAACCGAAGAGATGCGACAACAAAAGCGGAAAATTTTTCTACTTTAATGTAGAAAAATCTCCTTCTTCCCCCGGTGTTCTGCGGCGGCATCAGAATGGTTCGCCTTAAATCCACTAAAATGTAGATTTTTTCATTTTCTGTACTAACTCATGGAAATTTCATGCTTTTAATGGAACATTCCTGAAAAGTGTTACATTTTTGTTCAATTTTAACCAGGATATTTTTCTACTTTTTGGTTGAAAATGACATTTTCCTCATAGCTGCAAATTGGGATGAAAATTTTTAATTCTTTTATTTTCAATATGTTAAATAAAATTTATCAAACTTGGCACGCTTCTTGCTTTAAGAGTGGCAGAAAAAGCAATGAAGCCTTTCCATAAGGAGTTAACAAACATGTCAAGTTCTACCCCGCAAAGGCATGACGACGAATATTTCGGCTGTGACGTGTTCACTCTCGACACCATGTGCCGGCATCTGCCCCACGACGTGTATGTGAACCTCGAACAGACCATCCTCAACGGCACCCGCCTCGATCCCGCCATCGCCGGCACCGTGGCCAACGCTATGAAGGACTGGGCCGTTTCCCGCGGCGCCACGCATTACACTCACTGGTTCCATCCCCTCACCGGGCTCACCGCGGAAAAGCACGACGCCTTCCTCCAGCCCGTTGACGGCAAGATGATCAGCTCCTTCTCGGGCAAGACCCTGCTCTCCGGCGAGCCCGACGCTTCCAGCTTCCCTTCCGGCGGTCTGCGTTCCACCTTCGAGGCCCGCGGCTACACCGCCTGGGATCCCACCTCTCCGGTCTTCCTCATCGGTCACACGCTGCACATTCCCACCATGTTCTATTCCTACACGGGCGAAGCGCTTGACCGCAAGGTTCCGCTGCTGCGTTCCGCTTCCGCCGTGTCCCGTCAGGCGCTACGCATTCTGCGTCTGTTCGGCAACACCCGCGCCACCCATGTCGACGCTCAGGTCGGCCCGGAACAGGAATACTTCCTCGTGGACAAGGCCCTTGCCGCCAAGCGTCCCGACCTCATCATGACCGGCCGTACCCTGTACGGCGCCACCACCCCCAAGGGCCAGGAAATGGAAGACCACTATTTCGGCGCCATTCCCTCCCGCGTCATGGCCTTCATGGAAGACCTTGAACACACGCTGTACCGTCTCGGCATTCCCGCCCAGACCCGTCACAACGAAGTGGCTCCCGCCCAGTTCGAGCTTGCGCCTCTCTATGAAAAGGTGAACATCGCCACCGACCACAACATGCTGGTCATGAACCTCATGCGCCACATCGCGCCCCGCCACGGCTTCATGTGCCTGCTGCACGAAAAGCCCTTTGAAGGCGTGAACGGTTCCGGCAAGCACAACAACTGGTCGCTTTCCGACTCCGAAGGCAACAACCTGCTCAAGCCCGGCGACACCCCGCAGGACAATGCTCAGTTCCTGGTCTTCCTCGCCGCCGTGCTGCGCGCCGTGCACAAGCACTCCGCCGTGCTGCGTCTCGGCACCATCGGCGCCGGCAACGATCACAGACTCGGCGCCAACGAAGCGCCGCCGGCCATCATCTCCGTGTACCTCGGCGATCAGCTGGCCGAAGTGGTCCGTTCCTTCACCGGCGACGGCTCCTGCACCAAGAAGGCCAAGCCTACGCTGAACATCGGCGTGGACGTGCTGCCTCCCATGCCCTGCGACTACTCCGACCGCAACAGAACCAGCCCCTTTGCCTTTACGGGCAACAAGTTTGAATTCCGCGCCGTGGGTTCCTCGCAGTCCATCGCTCCGGCCAACATCGCCATCAACGCGGCCGTGGCCTGCGCCCTGGAAGACATCGCCGACCGCCTCGAAGCCGACGTCGCTTCCGGCAAGGATCTGAACAGCGCCGTGCAGAGCCTGCTCACCGACCTGTTCACCGAACATGCCCCCATCGTGTTCAACGGCAACGGCTACACCGAAGAATGGCCCGTGGAAGCCGCGAAGCGCGGACTGCCCAACTACGCCAACACCGTGGAAGCCCTCGAACACTACAGCGATCCCGACGTGCTCTCCACCTTCTCCAGCCAGGGCATTCTCACCGAACGCGAATGCCTCTCCCGCCAGGAGATTCTGTTCGAGAACTACGCCAAGACCATCGGCATCGAAGCCGCCACGGCCAGCCGCATGGGCCGCACGCTCATCGTTCCCGCGGCCATGAAGGCGCAGAGCGCCGCCGCCGAAATGCTGAACCGCACCCGCACCGCCATGGGCAAGGCTCCCGCCGCGGAAACCGAATACCTCGACATGCTCGCCTCCTCCACCGAGAGCCTCATGCTCGCCCTGCGCAAGCTTGACGAAAAGCGCATGGTGCTCGCCGGTACCGCCGAGGCGGAAAAGGCTGCGATCATCGCCCGCGACGAGGTTCTCCCCGCCATGAACGAATGCCGCACCTATGCCGACAAGCTGGAATCCATCATGGCCGGTTCCGACTGGCCCATGCCCAGCTACGCCGAACTTATGTGGACCCATTGATAGGAAGGCCGCGGAAGCGGACAGGCTTCCGCGCCTCTCCCGTCTCTCTCAAAAAGAACCATTCCGCAGGGGCAGGCCACACAGCATGGTCTGCCCCTCTCAAGCGGATGGCGCAGTACAAATACGCATCGCAGGCCGTTATCGTTCCGGCAGACGGCCAGGGATATTGAGGACAACAACATGTGCAGAATAGGGTCGATAAAGAGCTTAACGCCCATCGGGCCGCGCAAGGCGCTCGAACTCATGCTGCCCCAGCAGGAAGGGCATGACAACTCCGGCTTCGCCATGGTCATGCAGGACCTGGCCGGGCCCTTCGCCGAATGGAAAGACAGGCCTCTGCTCTCTGCGGCCTGCTCCCGTGAAGGCATGCGCGCCGTGGACGACTACATGGCCGAGCATCATTTCTCCCTGCTTTTCAGCTGGACTCCCAAGTACGACGCGCGTCCCGGGCTGGATATCCGCCCCATGGAACGCTACCTCTTCCGCGTGTACGACTATCCGCCGCACTACCGCTACAGCAGCGACGAGGAAAAGTCCGCTCTTCTGCTCGACACCCGCCTCGCCCTGCGCGCCATGCTGGAAAAGGACAATGAAGGCTTCGTCTATTCCTTCTGGCCCGACACCCTCACCCTCAAGGAAATAGGCGATCCGCGCAACATCGCCACCTATTTCCGCCTCTGGGACGATTCCTGCCCCCTGCTCGCGAGGAACATCGTCACCCAGTGCCGCCAGAACACCAACTACGACATCGTGCGCTACGCGGCCCATCCGTTCTTCCTTCAGGGCTACACCCTCTGCGCCAACGGCGAAAACACCTTCTACACCAAGAACAGGGAATTTCAGAAGTCGCTGCACCGCGGCTACACCGGCTTTGAATCCGACTCGCAGTGCCTGCTCTACAGCCTTCACTACGTGCTGCACGAGCTCAAGTGGCCCATTGAATACTACAAGCACGTCATCACGCCCCTGCCCTTCGCCGAAATCGACAAGCGCGAAGACGCGGAAGTGCTGCGCATCATCCGCGAGACGCTCGCCCATCTTGAAATCAACGGGCCGAACGCCATCATCGCCATGCTTCCCGACGGCCGCATGATGACCTGCTGCGACTCCAAGAAACTGCGTCCCGTGGTGGTCGGCCGCACCAAGGACATGCTCGCCATCTCCTCCGAAGTGTGCGGTCTCAACGCCATCATGCCCGACCGCGACGTTTCCACAGACATTTATCCCGGCGAGAGGGAAACCATCGTCGTCGACAACGACCTGAGGGTGCGCATATGCAAACAGTAAAGGCTCTCGACAACTGCACGGACGATCTGCGCTGGATCATCCGCTACGATCCCACCCGCTGCACCATGTGCGGCAGCTGCGTGGCCCAGTGCATGCAGAACGCCATCGAAGTCCGCATGATGCGTCAGGACCTCACGGTTTCGGAAAAACCCTGGCCCGATCCGGAAAAGAAGCATCTTGCAAGGCCCGTCATCCGCCAGAAGACCGACCTCGCCCATCTGTGCGTGGGCTGCGGCTTCTGCGCCAAGGTCTGCCCCAACGACGCCATTCATCCCGAACGCAACCCCGATCAGCGCATTCCGGTGATCGCCCGCGTGAACGGCCCCATCCGCCGCGGCGGACGCACCAACCTGAACACGCAGCGCACCCTCGACGCCATCGTGGTGGGCCGCATCAGCCAGATGACCGACCCAGCCCTCGACTCCGAGCGTCACACCTTCGACATGCGCGCTCCGCTGGGCCGCGTGCTGCCTTCCCGCGACCTCGCCACCGAACTGCAGGTGCGCGACGGCAAGCTCGTGAAGACCGGTCACACCCCGCCCGTGAACTGGATTTATCCGCTCATCTTCAGCGACATGTCCATCGGCGCGCTCTCCACCCGCGCCTGGGAAGCCATTGCCATGGCCGCCGCCTACCTCAATGAGGAATGCGGACTGCCCGTGCGCATGAGCTCCGGCGAAGGCGGCATGCCCGTCAAGCTCATGGAGTCCGACAAGCTCAAGTATTTCATCATCCAGATTGCGTCCGGCCACTTCGGCTGGGACCGCATCGTCAAGGCGCTGCCCCGCATGAAGGTGGATCCCGCCGGCGTGCTCATCAAGATCGGTCAGGGCGCCAAGCCCGGCGACGGCGGCCTGCTGCCCGCCTCCAAGGTGGCTCCGCACATTCAGGCCATCCGCGGCGTGCCCAAGTCCACCCTGCATTCGCCGCCGAACCATCAGGGCCTCTACTCCATCGAGGAATCGGTGCAGAAGATGCACCTTTCCCTCAACGCGGCCTTCGGATTCCGCGTGCCCGTGGCCATCAAGTGCGCGGCCTCGGCCACCTCGGTTTCCGTGTACAACAACCTTCTGCGCGACCCCTACCGCATCTGCGGCGGCTTCTTCATCGACGGCATTCAGGGCGGCACCGGCGCGGCCAACGAGGTTTCCCTCGATCACACCGGCCATCCCGTGGTGTCCAAGCTGCGCGACTGCTACCTCGCCGCCGTGCGTCAGGGTCTGCAGGGTCAGATTCCGCTCTGGGCCGGCGGCGGCGTGGGCCTCACCGGCAACGCGGCTGCCGACGCCTTCAAGATGATCTGCCTCGGCGCCAACGGCGTGTTCATCGGCAAGCTCCTCATCCAGCTGCTCGGATGCGTGGGCAACGAGAACGGCCGCTGCAACAACTGTTCCACGGGTCTGTGCCCCAACGGCATCTGTTCGCAGGATCCGCGCCTCGTGGCGCGCCTCGATGTGGACAGAGGGGCACAGGCCATTGTGGACTACGTGCTCGCCTTCGACAGCGAAATGCGCAAGCTCATGGCCCCCATCGGCAACAGTTCCCTGCCCGTGGGCCGCTCCGACGCCCTGGTCGCCACCGACCACGCCGTGGCGGAAAAGCTCGGCATAGCCTACGCATGCTGACGCGCTCGGCCGCAGACGCCATTTCCCCGGCATTTCACCCCGGAACCTCATCATAGAA
>NZ_DBMAHT010000027.1:0-23682 GCF_057866825.1 Mailhella sp. | reverse complement strand
GCAAATAGACGCCGAGAAAAGGCCCCAGGCCGTCACGCACGTCGGCAAGAGCAAAACAGAGCAAAGAGAGAAATATCAGCGATCCTTGTTTCGACGCGTTGGACATCTATTGCCTCTTTTTAACTAACAACATGAATTTTCAAAAAATTTTTTACTGTTCTAGCAATGGGCATGAAAAAGTCAACCGCCGCCTGTTTACTGTATCCCGGCTGCGCCGTTCCATGGAAACATCCTCATGCCCGCCCCAAAAGCAACAAGTCAACGGACGATAAATAACACAACGGATGGTGTTGCCTACGGGGAAACACATCTTGTGCTCTCATGCTCATCCAAAAAGAGCAATGCCTTGCTGCCAGGACATGACTTTTGCCCTTATCAAAAGTTTCTGCACAACTTTTTCTTTTCCCAAAACATCTCTTGTCTTTTTTTCGACAGACACAGGGTCTTAAATAGAAGACCAGCCTGTCCGTGGTAGTCGGCAGGCTGGTCGTGCATAGGAATACAAAAAGAGGAGGGTATGGAAGGTTTCGGGTCACGAGGTCTCGGTATGACCGTCAACGCTTATCTTCTAGCCGGAAGACGAAAAAAGGTCACGTTTCAAACTCTTTCCCCGTATTTCGATACCTTGCCAGCGCCGTGAACGTCCGATCCGTTTCCGGCAACGCCGCGCTCCGCATGCAGAGGCCCGTCCGCCGTGTCGTATGCGTCATTCAGGAGCAACGCCTCGGCAACACGAACCACTTCTCTGCCCGATACCCGAAAACGCGTTGCCCCCCTCCGACGACAGGACTCCCGGCTTTTAACGCAACACCGGTCTGATCGGAGGAGGTCTCGACCAGACCGGCACACAGGAGGAAAGCAGACACAAGAGAATATGCAAAGGTTTTCCAAGGGGGAAGAGGCAACCTGCATGCTATTCTTATAGCACAGTTCCCCGAAAAGTCATGTTTCAAACTCTTTCCGACTCTTGAAACACTTTGAAAGGCTTTTGGAAAAGAGTCAAAGCCACCGATTTTCCGTCCTTCTGCGGTTGCGCGTCATTCTCCGGCCATGCACGATTCGATCTATCTATGGAAATTCCATAACTTTTTCTTTCTTCCTTTCCGCATAACGGAAAACACGCTCCCCGACGACGCTTCAAGCGTATTCAGACCGCGTGTTTGCCTTTTGCCATGGTCGCGGCTATTCTTTTCGCGAACTTGCGATTTTCCAACGTGTTTCCGCTCCGTTGCCGAAAACACGCCCGGCGAAAACGCGCATCTTTCATTCCAGAAAAGCAAGGAAGGAATACTCCATGAAAAAACTCTGCACGCTCGGACTCATTGCCACGCTGCTGCTCGGAAGCGGCTGCGCCATGCAAAGCAACACCGGCAGAGGCGCAGCCTACGGAACCGCCGGAGGTGCAGCCGCCGGGGCCATTCTCGGTCAGATCATCGGCGGCAACACCAAGTCCACGCTCATCGGCACGGCCGCAGGCGCCGTCATCGGCGGCCTTGCGGGAACCGGCGTCGGAGCCATGATGGACAAGCAGGAAAACGACATGCGTCAGGCGCTGGCCGATTCCGAAGCCGTGGCCGTTCAGCGCGAAGGCAACGCCCTTGCTCTCACCTTCAAGAGCGACTTCACCTTCGACGTGAACTCCTCCAGCATCCGTCCCGGCCTCTACTCCGAGCTCGACCGCGTGGCGCAGGTGCTCTCCGCCTACCCGCAGACCACCATTCTCATTGCCGGCCACACCGACAGCACCGGCTCCGACGCCTACAATCAGCAGCTTTCCGAACGTCGCGCCCAGAGTGTGAAAAACGCCCTCGTTCAGCGCGGCATTGCGGCAGGCAGAATTCAGGCCGTGGGCTACGGAGAAAGTTCTCCCATCGCCGACAACAGCACGGAATACGGCCGTCAACAGAACCGCCGCGTCGAAGTGCGCATCAATCCGGTGCAGCAGTAAAAACGGCTCCCGGCAGCTCGACGTCAGCGCGTCGTCCTGCCGGATGCGCCTGTTCCACAAAGCGGAGCGTTCACCCGAACGCTCCACACCGATCTTTTTCCCTGCCCTTTGCACTTTGCCGCTCAGCACTCGGAAAAGCTCTCTTTTCCGGCGTCTTCGTTTCCGGCTCTCCCATGACGGAATACCTTCTCATGTTCTTCGTGGCCTTCATTTCCGCCACGCTGCTTCCCGCTCAGTCGGAAGCGCTGCTTGTGGCGCTTGTGGCCGAAGGCTCGCACTCGCCCTGGCTTCTTGTGGCCACGGCCGCCGCGGGCAACACGCTCGGCGCGGCGGTCAACTGGCTGCTGGGCCTTTTTGCTCAGAGGCTCAGGAACAAACGCTGGTTTCCCGTGAAGGAATCCGCCCTTCTCCGCGCCGAGGCCTGGTATCACAAATATGGACGCTGGTCTCTGCTCATGAGCTGGCTGCCGCTCGTCGGCGACGCGCTTACCGTGGCGGCGGGCGTTCTGCGGGAGCCCTTCCGCTCTTTTCTGCCCATCACCTTCACGGGCAAGCTGCTGCGCTACGTGGTGCTGGTAGGCATGTATCTCATGGTCTGCGAGTGACGGTTGCACGATCTGCCGCAAGCGCCTTCAGGAAAGCAGTCTGCACGCCTTTTCAGAAAACGCCCACGTCAGACGCCGCCGTTGCCCGGCGCCGCAGTCCCGCAGCTTTTTACGACGCCGCAGGCCCCTCGGCCTTGCACGACGCGCCGAACGCGACTCAAGGAGAACTCATGGAATCTTTTCTGACGGAAATACCGCTGAACGACATTCCCGGATTTTTTATCGGACACTCTCAGGACGAGAAAGGCATGACGGGCTGCACCGTTGTGCTTGCCGAAACCGACATGGCTGCGGGGCTCGACGTTCGCGGCGGCGGCCCTGCGTCCCGCGAAACGGAGCTGCTCTCTCCCGTGGCCGCCTGCGAACGCATTCACGCCGTGCTGCTTGCCGGCGGCAGCGCCTTCGGACTGCGCGCGGCGGACGGCGTCATGCGCTTTCTGGAAGAGCGGGGCCGGGGCTTCGACACCGGCTTCGCCCGAGTTCCGCTGGTGTGCGCCTCCTGCCTGTACGATCTCGGCATAGGCGACGCTTCGGCCCGCCCCGATGCCGACATGGCCTATCAAGCCTGCCTCGACGCCGCCGGGAACCGCACCGCGTGCGGCAATGTCGGCGCGGGCGCAGGCTGCACCGTGGGCAAGCTCAACGGCGCGGGATTCATGATGAAATCCGGCCTCGGCTGCTATGCGGCGCGCATCGGTGACGTCATGGTGGGAGCCGTGGTGGCGGTCAACGCGCTGGGCGACGTGTTCGACATAGACACAGGAAAGCGCCTCGCCGGCATGCTCTCGCCGGACAAAAGGAGCTTTGCAGACAGCGAACGGGAACTGCTGCGCACCTGCGCCGAACGCGCGGACAATCTTTTTGCGGGCAACACCACCATCGGCTGCGTGCTCACCAATGCGGCATTCGACAAGACCCGGCTGAAAAAAATTGCCGCCATGGCACACAACGGCCTTGCCAGAACCATACGCCCGGTTCACACCTCCGCCGACGGCGACAGCATCTACGCGCTCTCGTCGGGTCGCGTGCGCGCCCATCAGGACGCCGTAGGCACGCTGGCCGCCTACGTCATGGGAAAAGCCGTCAATGCGGCCGTGCGCTGCGCCGTCGGCACGGCAGACTGCCCCGCCGCGCGCGATCTTTCGTTCTAACGCCCGGCCCTTCCCCGGCGACAAAACTTCGCGCCGCAAACGCACTCCGACCGCGCGACCTGCCCATCTTTCAGGCACAAAAAAAACGCCTTTTTCCCGTCGCGGACATGCCGTTCGGAGAAAAAGGCGTTTTCATTATGGCGCGCGCATGCCGCGCGTGGGAGGAGGGGCGGCTGCGGTGCTGCCGAGCGCGCGCCGCCCGAAGAAAAGAGGAAGGCCCCCGTCCGAGCGGGACGGGGGCCTGAGATCGGTGTTCAGACGGAAACCGAGGGCTTACTTCACTTCGGTGAAGTCGGCATCAACGACGTCGTCGTCCTTCTTGCCGCCGTTCGGCTGAGCCTGCTGGCCGGCCTGAGCGCCCTGCTGCTGAGCCTGAGCGTTCTTGTAGAGCATTTCAGCCAGCTTGTGGGAAGCCTGCGAGAGGTCGTCGGAAGCCTTCTTGATGGCATCGGTGTCGGTGCCTTCCATGGCCTTCTTGAGCACTTCGGTCTTGCTTTCCACGTCGGACTTGACCGCAGGATCAACCTTGTCGCCGAGATCCTTGAGGGACTTTTCGGTGGCGTAGATCAGGGCGTCGGCCTGGTTGCGGGCCTCGATGTTTTCCTGCTTCTTCTTGTCTTCCGCGGCGTTGGCTTCAGCTTCGCGCACCAGCTTGTTGATCTCTTCTTCGCTGAGGCCGGAAGAAGACTTGATCTGGATGGACTGTTCCTTGCCGGTGCCGAGGTCCTTGGCGGACACGTTCACGATACCGTTGGCGTCGATATCGAAGGTAACTTCAATCTGCGGCACGCCGCGGGGAGCGGCGGGAATGCCGGTGAGCTGGAAGTTGCCCAGAGTCATGTTGTCGGCCGCCATCGGGCGTTCGCCCTGCAGAACATGAATGTCCACGGCAGGCTGGTTGTCCGCAGCGGTGGAGAAGGTCTGACTCTTGCGGGTAGGAATGGTGGTGTTGCGGTCGATCAGCTTGGTGAACACGCCGCCCATGGTTTCAATGCCGAGGGAAAGCGGAGTCACATCGAGCAGCAGCACGTCCTTGACGTCGCCGGTGAGAATGGCGCCCTGAATGGAAGCACCCATGGCCACCACTTCATCGGGGTTCACGGAACGGTTGGGATCCTTGCCGAAGAATTCGCCGACCTTCTTCTGCACCAGAGGCATACGGGTCATGCCGCCGACCAGAACCACTTCGTCAATCTGGGAAGCGGTAAGTCCGGCGTCGGCAAGAGCCTTGCGGCAGGGTTCGATGGAGCGTTCCACCAAATCCATGACCATCTGTTCCAGCTTTGCACGGGTGAGGGTCATCATCAGATGCTTGGGGCCGGTGGCGTCAGCCGTGATGAAGGGCAGGTTGATCTGGGTTTCCAGAGAGTTGGAGAGTTCCTTCTTGGCGTTTTCAGCCGCTTCCTTCAGACGCTGCAGAGCCATGCGGTCCTGAGACAGATCGATGCCGTACTGACCCTTGAATTCATCCACCATGTAGCGAATGATGCGCTGGTCGAAGTCTTCGCCGCCGAGGAAGGTATCACCGTTGGTGGCGCGCACTTCCACGACGTTGTCGCCGACTTCGAGGATGGAGATATCAAAGGTGCCGCCGCCGAGGTCGTACACGGCGATCTTTTCATTGGCCTTGCGGTCAAAGCCGTACGCCAGAGAAGCGGCGGTAGGCTCGTTGATGATACGCTTCACTTCAAGACCGGCGATCTTGCCGGCGTCCTTGGTGGCCTGACGCTGAGCGTCGTTGAAGTAGGCAGGCACCGTGATGACGGCTTCGGTCACAGGTTCGCCGAGGTAGGCTTCGGCGTCCTTCTTGAGCTGGCCGAGAATGACGGCGGAAATTTCCTGAGGGCTGTAGTCATGCCCGTCCACACGCACGGCGGCGTCGCCGTTGGCGGAAGCCACGATGGTGTAGGGAGCGTGCTGCATCCAGTGCTGCACTTCGGGAGAATCGGCGCGACGGCCCATCAGACGCTTGACGGCGAAAATGGTGCGGTCGGGGTTGGTGACAGCCTGACGCTTGGCGGTTTCACCCACCAGACGTTCCTTATCAGTAAAAGCGACGATGGACGGAGTGGTCCGGCCGCCATTGGGATTGGAGATGCACTTGGGCTCCTTGCCTTCCATCACATAAACGCAGCTGTTGGTGGTGCCAAGGTCGATACCAATAATCTTGCCCATACTATATTTCCTCCTCAGATATTGCACATGTTGGGGAAGAGCCCGCCCGGAGGGCTGAACTCTTACACGCAATAGGTAATTCCGTTTTGCGGTCCGTCTAGGGGGAAAAGGGAAATTTTTTTTGAAATTTGTCGATTTCGGTCGAACAGCCGGAGAAAAGTGCGGCCTCTGTCCGAATAACGCGGGGGCTCGACTGCTCCTCATGTTGCGCCTAAGGCCCGCAGTATGCGCGCCCTCGCCCGTCCCGCGTTCAGGCTCTGAGGCCGCTTCCGTTCGGCGCCATCCACGCGCCTTTCATACCTTCACTCGCGTCTGTTGGACAAAAAGAACCGCCTCTCCCGACATGCCGGAATAGACGGTTCTTCTTTTACTCTTATTTAAGGAACTATGGTCAGGCGTGGGAGCGTTCCGCTCTCCCGAGCCTTCAAGCGCAGACGCTACGGAGCAACACTCTGCTCCCGCCAGAAACACCGCATGCTTTCTGCAAAAAACGCAGGCGGACCGATGCGCGGTCGTGTCGGCAGAGCCCGGCGCGCTTTTGCGCCCTAGGCGCCGCCGCAGGCCTCATCGAGAGCGCGCAGCACAAGATCGAGGGAGAAGACGTCCATCTGCCCCGGAGCACTCGCGCTTTTCGCCGCGCCGAAGGTGGCGGCGCTGCCGAAGCTCTGTCCGCACACGCGGCTCACCACGCCGAGCGGCCCCATGCTCATGGACACGACCGGCTGATGCGCCCTTCGCGATGCCTCTTCCGTAGCGGCGAGCAGGGAGAGCACGTCGGCCCGGCTCTGCGGCATGACCGCGATTTTAAGGATGTCGGCTCCAAGCTCGTCCTGCATGAAGAGCAGACGGCGCACCATTTCCTCCCGGGGAGGCGTGGCGGCAAAATCGTGATTGCTCGCCACCACGGGAATGCCGCAGGCATGGGCCCGGGCAATGATCTCTCTAGAGCGGCCGGAGCGGAAAAAGGCTTCCACGTCCAGCGCGTCGATGTTGCCGCTTTCGCACAGCTTCGCGCACAGTGAAGCGTAGCCCTCGTCGCTCACCGGACAGCAGCCGCCCTCGTCCGTGGTGCGGAACGTGGCCAGAAGCGGCACGGTCAGCGCCTGCCGAAGCGCGGAGAGGGCCTCAAGCACGGCCGACTCATCCACGCCGGAAGGCCCGCAGAACATATCCACCCGCCATTCGGCCATGTCGGCGGGAAGCGAGGAAAGACGCTCCGCCTCCCCGCACAGACCGGACAGATCGGAAGAGGTGAGCGGAACAATGATGCAGGGACGCCCCCTGCCTACGGCAAGACGACCTATGTGAACAATATTCATGACATTCCCGAAGCTGCGAGTGATCCGCGCGAAACAAAAGACCGCGCACGAGCGCGAAAAAACGCGTCGTGCGGCCTTTTTCTGCACTGCGGAACGAAAAACACCCCCTGTTCAATCAGAGCCAGGGGTCGTTGTCCGCCTCGTCAAGGAACTTGTAGGAACGCACATAGATGCGGCGCTGATCTTCTTCCATGACATTGCACAGCAATTCCACGGGAGATCCGACCATTTCTGCCAGATCCGCCCCCGCTCCGCGGGGAAAGATAGGCCATTCCTGTTCTTCTTCATCAAGAAGTGCAACGCGGCAGGGGCCGCCTTCAAGGGGAGAAACTGTACCTCTGAGCGTGACCGAAGCGGAACTCATGCAAAAAGCCCTCAAAACATCAAAAAATCACTGGTCCAACGGACCTCAAGGCCCGGCAGCGCGTCCGGGATTTCTTGTACTGTGTTTGTTACAGTTCAGTTTTCTTGTCAAGACGCCTGCGGCATGAAAAGGTCTTCTTTCCGCAAAAATCTGGCCCGCCGCCCCCGCGACCGCTTCCCGGCATTGACCCCACCCTCTCCCCCGCGTTAGGAACAAGGGACTCAAGTCCCATATTTCAAAGACGCGAGGACTCCATGATTACCACTCAAGGCCTTTCCTCCAGCCTTTCCGCTCTGCGCGAGCTGCCCATAGGACTCTTCGATTCCGGCGTGGGCGGCATGACGGTGCTGCGCGCCATGCGGGAACAGCTTCCCAACGAATCGTTTCTCTACCTGGGCGACACCGCCCGCATGCCCTACGGCACCAAGGGCGTGGAAACCGTGCAGAGATACGCGCTGGAAGCTGCCGACAAGCTGGTGGAACGCGGCATAAAACTGCTCGTCATCGCCTGCAACACCGCCACGGCCGCGGCGCTGCCTCTGGTGCAGGCCGCGCATCCCGACATCGACGTGGTGGGCGTGGTCGAACCCGGAGCCGAAGCCGCCTGCCGGGCCACGAAAAGCGGCTACATTGCCGTCATCGCCACCAGCGGCACCATACGCGGCCGCGCCTACGAACGGGCCATTCTGCAGCGCATGCCGCAGGCGCGCATTTCCGCGCTCGCCTGCCCGCTGTTCGTGTCCATGGTGGAGGACGGGCTGCTTGAAGGTCCGCTCGCCGAAGGACTGGCGGCCCGGTATCTCGATCCGATTTTTCACGATCCGCGCGAGCAGGGGCTGGAAGTCCCCGACACGCTGGTGCTGGCCTGCACGCATTTTCCGCTTCTGCGCAACGCCATAGCCCACGTGGCGGGCGAAGGGGTCACGCTGGTGGACTCCGCCGGCAACACCGCGCGCGACGTGCGCAAGCTCCTGCAGGAAAAGCACCTCGCCCGCGGCTCCGGGCCCGATGTGGGCATGCCGCTCTGCCCCGGCTCCGTGCGCTTTCTCACCACCGACGACGTGCCCCGCTTCACCCGCATGGGCGAACTTTTTCTGGGCATACCCATAGCACCCTGTACCGTAGAACTGGTGAAACTCTGATGCCGCGTCTCAAGCTCACTCTCGCCTATGTAGGAACCCATTATCACGGCTGGCAGATTCAGGCCTGGAAAGACAGAGAGGATCCGCCCACCGTGCAGGCCTGCGTGGCCGCGGCCGTCTCCCACGTGGCGGGCAGGCCCACCCATGTGCAGGGCGCGGGCCGCACCGACGCCGGCGTTCACGCCGATGCGCAGGTGGCCCACTGCGACATTCCCGAGGAGCGCGCACACGTGCGCTGGCAGCTTGCGCTGAACACGCTGCTTCCCCGCGACATCCGCGTGCTCGACGCGCGCATCGTGCCCGATTCCTTCGACGCCTGTTTCAGCGTGAAGCGCAAGGCCTACACCTATTCGCTGTGGCTCGATCATCTCTGCACGCCGCCCAAGCTCTACCCCTTCGTGTGGGCGTGCGGTCCGCTCGACATGGACCGCTTCGACGCCGCCGTCGAGCACCTTGTGGGCACGCACGACTTTGCGGCGCTGCAGAACGCGGGCACGCCGCACAAAAGCACGGTGCGCACCATTTTCAGCATCACGCGCAATCCCGCGCGCACGCCGGACGCCGCCCTGCCCGAAGGCTGCCGTCAGATCGACGTGCGCTTCGAGGCCAACGGCTTTCTCAAGCAGATGGTGCGCAATCTCGTGGGGCTCATGGTGGCCTGCGGACGCGGCAAGTTCGACCCCGAAGCCGTTCCCGCGCTGCTTGCCTCCGGCGACAGGCGCAAGGCTCCCTTCACCGCGCCGCCGCAGGGCCTGACCATGACGCAGATATGGTATGAAGGCGATCCCCGGCCGGAAGGCTGGATAAGCGAGGAATAACATGACGCGCCTTACGGTTCTGCCCGAAGAAAACGACGTCAGACTCGACCGCGTGCTCGAACGCCTGCTGCCCGACATGGGACTGCGCGGACGACGCCGCCTCTGCGAACTCGGTCTGGTGGAAGTGAACGGCCGCCCTGCGCCGCCTTCGCGCAAGATGCGTCCGGGCGACGCGGTTGAAGTGCGGGAGGCCGCGCCCGCCGACGCCCCGACGCCGTCTGCCGAAACACTGGCGACGGATGCTCATCACAACCGGCTCTTTCCCGAAGACAATCCGCGTCTTGTGACCCGCACGCCGCACCTTGCCGCCGTGTACAAGCCCGCGTCCATGCACACGGAAGCGCTTGCCGGCAAGCCCGGCGTCAGTCTTCAAAGCATGCTCCCCGACATTCTCGGCGAAGCGTGCCGCGCCACTCTTCTGAACCGTCTGGATTTTCCCACGTCCGGGCTTGCGACGGCCGCGCTGGACGAGCTCGGCGAGCGGCAGTACCGCGACGCACAGGATCGAGGACTCACGGTAAAGCGCTATCTTACGCTGCTGGAAGGCGCGCTTGAACACGACGCGCTCGCCGCGCAGAAACTGCTTTTGAAAAACCGCTCCCGCGTACTGGTGGAGCTGACCGAGCATCCCGACAAGCGGCGTCATACCGAAGTGCATCCGCTGGCCGTGCTGGATGCCGCCGACATCTGCCGCCGTCTGCATCTCAAAGAACACGGATGGACGGGCTCTCTCCCCTCCGCCGTCACGCTGGCCGGATGCACCATTTTAAAAGGAGCGCGGCATCAGATACGCGCGCACTGCTCGGCGCTCGGCCATCCGCTTCTGGGCGACAGGCGCTACGGCGCGCAGCTGCATCCCGGCGAACAGGACGACGAAGCCTTCTTTTTGCATCACGGGCGGCTCATCATGCCCGCTCTCGACGCTCTGGCGCTGCCCGTCTGGCTTCCGCTGCTGGACGGACGCACCGCCGCTCAGGCCGAACGCTGGCTGAAAAGCTGAACGCACTCTCCGGCTACGAACATCTCTCCGCAGCAAAGTGGCCCCCGGCGGCCCGACCCCGCCTGCCGTTTTTGACCTGACACGTCCCCGGCAAGCCTTGCCTGCGCGCGACCGCCTCAGTTCAACTTCATCAGCGCAACCGCGCCCACAGAAAGAGTCGTTTTTCCCGCTCCTGCTTCGGGCCCTGCCCGCGGGCAGATGCGCCGGAAGCGACGCACCTGAGCTTCCCCTTTCCCCAGCTGCGGCAAAGCGTTGTTCTTCGACGCCCCCAAACCGCCGACGCCGGAAACAAAAAATCCGCCGCATCAGACGACACGGCGGATCATTATTCTCATGGGCGGCCTACTGGCGTTCCTTCTCCCATTCTTCCTGGCAGGCAAGGCAGAGTCCCACGCCGGGAATCGCCTTCAGACGAGCCTCGGGAATGGGTTCACCGCATTCGCGGCAGCAGGGCTTCCCGTCTATCCATTCCGGGCCTTCCTGATAGCCGACGTTCGCGGCCTGACGCAGTGCGGATTCACGTTCAATTCTTTCCAGTTCCGTAGCCTGATCAAAAACATCCATAATCTGCTCCTGAAAAGCTCCTGCTCCGGCCGTGCCGGAGAGAGCGTAAGGCAATGGGGCTGAGCGCGACCGGAGAAAGCCCGCGCTCTGGACTCGCGGAAAAGCCGGAACGCTTTTCCTCAAAAACACAGGTTACCGGCAGTGCGGCACGGACAGCTTGTCCGCCGGTATCTTGACCACAAGCTTCTTCACCCTGTCGCTGCAGGCCCGCTGACAGGGCATGTGCGCCTCGCCGGGCAGCACCAGGGCAAACAGCCCCGGCCGCAGATGAACGCGGCAGGCCGCTTCGGGCTTTTCCGCATAGAAAACAAGATCGCGTCCGTTGTCGCGCAGGCTTTCCACTTCTTCCCCGCGCAGGGGAAACACGTCAAGATACTCGTCGCCGGAAAGCACGGCCTGAATGTCGGCCATGAGCTCGTGGCTCTCGTAGCGCGCCTGCGACTCGTCTTTGGGCTCGTACGTCTCCACGGAGACCATGACGCCGCCCTGCTCCGGCCCGCCGACCAGCGGATAGCGACCGTCCGGCAGCGCCTCTCCCTGTTCGACAAGCTTCATCAGTCCGGGAAAAAGCCCGCTCCAGAGAGTGCCGAGCGCATACCCGGGACCATGTTGAAAGGTATCAATAATCATGCTCAGTGAAACTCCACATGTCACCGCCTGCCGGAACATCCGGCTCTCGGTGAACGATGGGCGAGAATGCCTTGTGCGTCAGGCAATGTCAAGAGCTCGCCGCGTTTTTTCAGAAGAGAACAAAAAAGGATTTCCCGGCTTTTCGGAAAAGACTTTCCCCGTCTCTGCGCGAGGGCGTTCACCTCGAACAGAACGTCCGAAGCGAAGGGCGCTTCCCTGCGCCGCCTTCAGCAGCATGCCCTGTTCTTTTTCCGCGGCACAGTCTCATGACGCCTCCCCTTTGCTGCGCGACGACTCCCGCGCACGCCCTTTCCGACGCCGGAAACGGACGCGCGTATTCTGCAGGCGGAAAAGCCCCGCGCCGCTGCCGCCTCCCGGGCGATACGGTCGGCACGCCGCCCCCGGACGCCTGTCCTTGCCCGGGAACGCCGAGCAGGATCCGCCCCGGCGAGAAAAAGCGCCGCGGAAGCACTCCACGGCGCATCACCAGAGCGGGCGCACAGGCATGTTTTTCGCTTCCTGTGCGCCCGCAGATCCATGATTGCTCACAAACGGCGCTCAACGAACGCGCCGACCACTCAGCGTTCCACGGGCGTACCCGTCAGCGGCTTTCCCTGGAATTCCCCGGTCAGCGTGCGCAGGAAGGACACGATGAGGCGACGGTCGTTGTCGGACACGGGAATGCCCGAAAGATACCGGCCCATCACGGCAACGCTTTCGTCCAGCGTGGTCACGGTGCCGTCATGCATGTAGGGATGCGTGAGCTCCACATTGCGCAGGTTCGGGACCTTGAAGCGGTGCAGATCGTCCTGATTGCCGGTAAAGCCCATAAGCCCCTTGTCCGAGTTCAGCGGATTGCCGCGCTCGGCAAAATAATCGGCCTTGAGATCCATGTACTCAAAGGACTGACCGCCCACGCTGCGTCCTACATGGCAGCTTGCGCAGCGATACTGCTTGAACAGGCGATACCCTTCCGCCTCCTCCGCGGTGAGGGCCGAATCGTCGCCGCTCAGCCACTTGTCGAAACGACTGTTCGGCGTGATGAGCGTCTTTTCATATTCGGCAATGGCGTCGGTAATGTTCTGCGCGGTCCATCCGTCGGCATAAATCGCTCCGGCCTCGGCCGTGAGCGCCTCGTCGGCGGAAAGTCTTGCAATAATTTCCTCCCAGCCGGAGCAGCCCATTTCAATGGGATTCAGCGGCGGACCGCCCGCCTGCTCCTGCAGATCCGCGGCGCGGCCGTCCCAGAACTGACGGACGTTGAACACCGCATTGAACATGGTGGGCGCGTTGATGTCGCCGGACTGCTTGCGTATGCCTTCCGAGAAGCGTGAATTGTCCGTGCCCGCCTTCTCGTACAGATGACAACCGGAACAGGCCAGCGTGCCGTCGGCGGAAAGACGCTTGTCATTGAACAGCTTTTCGCCGAGCGCCGCCTTCTTCACGTTCACGGCGAGGTGCGAAGGCAGCGGCTGAATCGGCTCGTTGGCCCGCTTTTCCGCAGCCAGCCCGGTGGCGTAGTACGCGGCGCGGGTCGTTTTCACCCAGTGCAGAATGGTTTCCCTGTCCTTGTCCGTCAGCCTGCTGCCCCAATGCACCACGGTGAACTTGGCAGGAGGCATGGTGTTGTTGAGTACCACCCACTCCATCTTCGCCAGGGCCACTTCCCCTACGGGCCGGTCCTTCGCCGCGCCCACAAGCTCCTGATTGAGATCCATGGCGCGCAGTCCGTCGCGGTAATCCTGCTCAATGATCTGTCTGATGCCGGGAATATTCGCATAGAAGGGCAGATCGTAATTCCGGCTGTGACAGGCCATGCACTTGTCAAGCACGATGTCCGACACTTCCTGGAATTTTTCCATGGACGGCACCTGCTCCAGGGGCTTTTTTCCCTGATCCGCGGTTGCCTGCGTCTCTGACGGCATGGCCATCAGCGCCGCCGCGCACAGCGCGGCCAGAGGCAGAAGTATCCTCTTCATATCGTTCCTCCTCGCGGCGTTTGCCGCGCCTTTCCCCGCCGGGACGGCATGTCGGCACAAAGGACGGGGCTGCTTCGTGCGGACATGGGAGGCATGTTAAAAAAATAACAATTTTATAACAATAGTTATTATTACTAATAAAGATTTTTCTTTTCAAAATTTTTTTGTACCAGCCGAACGCTTCTGCCCCAGGTCGCGGTACCTTTTCGGCTGCGAACATGCCCACGCGCCCTCCCCTCCCGTGACGCTCCCCTGCATTCTGCGTGGACACTCAACATTCCGCGTTTCTTCTGCAAAGCCCGGATTCAGCCTCGGCAACGCGCCGGGGCGAAACTTTCGCCTGACGAGTGACTCCACTTAAACTCGCCATCGTCGAAAGGGCGCTGACTGAAGATGCGGAACTATCTTCGGTCACAGCTCCGACCATCACCCAGCCTTGCCGACACACGGACCTTTCGCGCCCGGACACGCGGCAAAAGCCCAAAAACCCGGACCTGGTCGTGCGAGCACCGCCGCACCGTGAACGTCGCCGACCGGAATCACACGCGCGGGCGGAAACGTCGCGTTGCCCCTGAAAAACCCGCGCAAGGACGCCTCTCACGGCGCTTTCTCAGACGCGCCCGACAATCTTCTGCGTTCAAGAGACACGGCGCAGCCGGGCCTCGCCTCTGCTGGACACATCCGGCGCCAAGAAACGGCCGACCGGAGATTTTTACAGCCATGACGCCGCTCCCTCTGAAAAAAAAGCATGAAAAAACGCCGCGGAATCTCTTCCACGGCGTTGATGTTCAGGCAAGGCGTTGCCCGGCCGATGCCCGTTCTGCATCGGCCGGAAACGGCTAGTCGCCGCCCTTGGCCCTGCTTTCGCAGTAGATGCAGCGATACACGCGCTTTTCCCTGTCCGTCAGCTTGAAGATGTGCGGCAGTTCCTGCTCGGTCGAGGTGATGCAGCGGGGGTTCTTGCAGCGGATGACGTCGGTCACCCGTTCCGGCAGTTCCACGCTGAACTTGCGGTCGAGCTTGCCGTCGCGCACGATGCTCACGGTGATGCCCGGATCCACATAGCCGAGCACGTCGAAATTGAGATCAATGATCTCGTCTATCTTGATGATGTCCTTGCGGCCCATCTTTCTGCTGGTGACGTTCTTGAGCACGGCCACGGAGCACTGGAGCTTGTCCAGATTGAGAATGCGGTACAGCTCCATGCTGAGGCCCGCCCTGATGTGGTCGAGAACGATGCCGTTGGAAATCGCGTCGATGACCATGCTAGTTCACCCCCAGAAGTTTCATGATGAGCGCCATGCGCATGTACTTGCCGTTCAGCACCTGACGGAAGTAGGCGGCTCTCGGGTCCTTGTCCACGGCCACGGATATTTCGTTCACGCGGGGCAGCGGATGCATGATGCACATGTCTTCCTTGGCGCCCTTCAGCTTGTCGGGAGTGAGCACATAGCTGTCCTTCAGGCGCACGTAGTCGGCTTCGTTGAAGAAGCGTTCCTTCTGCACGCGGGTCATGTACAGCACGTCCAGCGAGGGCATGGCGGCCACAAGATCAGTGGTTTCCTCAAAGGGCATGCCGTTCTTTTCCATGACGTCCTTGCGGATGTAGCCGGGCAGACGCAGCTCCTCGGGAGAAATGAGCACGAACTTCACGTTGCTGTAGCGCGACATGGCCGCAATGAGCGAATGCACGGTGCGGCCGAACTTGAGGTCGCCGCACAGGCCGATGACGAGATTGTCCAGCCTGCCCTTCTCGCGCCAGATGGTGAGCAGGTCGGCAAGCGTCTGCGTGGGATGGTTGTGTCCGCCGTCGCCCGCGTTGATGACGGGCACGGAAGCGTTCATGGCGGCCACGAGCGGCGCGCCTTCCTTGGGATGCCGCATGGCGATGATGTCGGCGTAGCAGCTCACCACGCGCACGGTGTCGGCCACGCTCTCGCCCTTGGAGGCGGAAGAGCTCTGCGCCTCGGAAACGCCGAGCACATGGCCGCCGAGTTCGTACATGGCGGCCTCGAAGCTGAGGCGCGTGCGGGTGGAAGGTTCAAAGAACAGCGTGGCGAGCTTCTTGCCGCGGCACTTCTGGGAATACTTCACGGGGTCGGCGATGATGTCCAGGGCCGTGGCCAGAAGCTGTTCAATGTCCTGCGTCGAAAGGTCGCGGATGTCGATAACGCTTTTCATACCGTTACGCTCCGATCCAGCTCTCGTCGGAAGGATTGTTGCGGAAGGCGATGAGACGCGCCACGTCCTCCTTGCGGATGTAGCCGATTTCCGCGGCCACGGAGGCGATGGTGTCGAAGTTGGTGAGGCTCACGTTCTTCACGCCGGCTTCGGCAAGGCGATCGAGGCCCTTCTTCATGCCGTAGGTGAAGATGCTGGCCACGCCGAGCACGTCGGCTCCGGCCTCGCGCAGCACCTTGACCACTTCCAGCACGCTGCCCGCGGTGGAAATGAGGTCTTCAATGACCACGACCTTCTGACCGGGTTCCAGACGGCCCTCGATCTGATTGCCGCGGCCGTGATCCTTGGCGCTGGAGCGCACATAGCCCATGGGCATGCCAAGAATGTGTCCCACAATGGCGGCGTGGGCGATGCCCGCCGTGCTGGTGCCCATGAGCACTTCGCACTCGGGATATTCCTCGCGCACCACGGCGGCGAGGGCGTTTTCCACGTCGTTGCGCACTTCGGGGGCGGTCAGAGTAAGACGGTTGTCGCAGTAAACGGGGCTCTTGATGCCGCTCGCCCAGATGAAGGGTTCGTCAGGACGGAAAAACACCGCCTTGATGGAAAGCAGATCTTTGGCAATGAGCTTTTCGCGAGACTCCATGAGGATGACTCCTTGTAGCTGAGGTGCGCCTGCGCCGCAGGGCGAAGGCTGAAAAGGACGCGCCGGGGCCGCGCCGGAAGATACGCGCGCGAAGACCACGTCTCCGACGTTCAGAACGCGTTCCGACGCTGTCGTCCGTCCGCCGAAAAAAGGTCTGCGGACGGACGTAACCGGCTGTTACCCGAGAAATTCCTTGACGCAGCGGCGATAGGCCGCCACGGGATCGTCTGCCTGCGTGATGGGGCGGCCCACCACGATGAAGTCGGACCCGAGTTCGCGGGCGCGGGCGGGCGTGGTCACGCGCACCTGATCGCCCTTGTCGCCGTCGGCGAAGCGCACGCCGGGGGTCACGGTAAGAAAGTCGCTGCCGCACACGTCATGCACCTTGCCCGCTTCCAGCGGAGAGCAGACCACGCCGTCGAGGCCCGCCGCACGGGCGCGGGAGGCGTAGTGCATGACCACTTCCTCCATGGGGCGCTCGATGAGCAGGTCTTCGCGCATTCTCTCCTCGCTCGTGGAGGTGAGCTGCGTGACGGCAATGAGCAGAGGACGCGTGCCGTCTGCGCGGGTGAGTCCCTTGAGCGCCTCTTCCATCATGGCCACGGTGCCCGCGGCGTGCAGATTGCACATGTCCACGTCGAGCGCGGAGAGCACGGCCATGGCCTTGCGCACGGTGTTCGGAATGTCGTGCAGCTTGAGATCAAGAAAAATTCTGTGTCCCCGGGCCTTGATGGCGCGCACGATGTCGGGGCCTTCGGCATAGTAGAGTTCCATGCCTATCTTCACGAAGGGCTTCTCCTCGGTGAAGAGTCCGAGAAAGTCCATGACTTCCGCCCTGCTGCTGAAGTCGCAGGCCACCATGACGTCCTTGTTGAGATTACGCATCAGTGCGCTCCTCCGATGATTTCCCTGAGGGAGGTTATGCCGTACTGAGCCATGACGGAAGGCAGTTCGGCGAGGATTTTCGGGCACGCCCACGGATCAACCAGATTGGCCGCGCCGATTTCCACGGCCGTGGCGCCCGCCAGCATCATTTCCACCACGTCGCGCGCCGAGCTTATGCCGCCCATGCCGATGATGGGCAGCTTGACGGCCTCGTACACCTGATACACCATGCGCAGCGCCACGGGCAGGATGGCGCTGCCGGAAAAGCCGCCCATCTTGTTGGCGATGACGGGCTTTCTCGTGCGCAGGTCGATGCGCATGCCGAGCAGCGTGTTGATGAGGCTTATGCCGTCGGCTCCGGCTTCGGCGGCGGCTGCGGCCAGAGGCACGATGTCCGTGACGTTGGGCGAGAGCTTCACGTACACGGGTTTGGTGGTCACGGCCTTCACGGCCTTCGTCACGGCGGAGATGCCGAGCGGATCGGTGCCGAAGCTCATGCAGCCGTTGTGTACGTTGGGGCAGCTCACGTTCACTTCAATGAGTCCCACCTGCTCTTCGGCGTCGATGCGGGCGCAGCACTCGGCGTATTCGTCCACGGAAAAGCCGCCGATGTTGGCGATGACCTTCTTGTGGAAGCACTTCTTGAGGCGCGGAAGCTCCTCGTTGATGACTCTGTCGATGCCGGGATTCTGCATGCCCACGGCGTTTATCATGCCGGCGGGCGTTTCCGCGATGCGGGGCGTAGGATTGCCGAAGCGCGGCTCCAGCGTGGTTCCCTTGAAGGAAAAGGAACCGAGCATGTTGATGTCGTAAAGTTCGGCGAACTCGTAGCCGTAGCCGAAGGTGCCGCTGGCCGGAATGAGCGGATTGTCCAGTTCCAGGCCGCTGAGCGTTACTTTCAGATCTGCCATTCGAGCACCTCCTTGTCGAACACGGGTCCGTCCTTGCACACGCGTCTGCTGCCGTCTCTGGTCATGATGCTGCACCCCATGCACGCGCCGAAGCCGCAGCCCATGCGCTCTTCCAGACTGAATTCGCCGCCTGCGCCCTGCGTAGCCCGGTAAAGAGCGCGCAGCATGGGCATGGGGCCGCAGCTGTACACATAGCTGCAGCGTTCGGGAAGCGCGTTGGTCACAAAGCCCTTCACGCCCACGCTGCCGTCCACGGTAGTGACGATGACGCGCGCGCCGAGCGCTTCAAACTCGCTCTTGTAGAAAATTTCGTCCGCCTTGTTGAAGCCGAGAATGACCGTGACGGAACGCCCCGCGGCCACAAGCTTCTTCGCCAGATGGAACAGCGGGGGCACGCCCACGCCGCCGCCCACGAGAAGCGGCTCGTCGCCGCTTTTTTCCACGTCGAAGCCGTGGCCGAGGCCGACGATGACGTCGAGCGTGTCGCCTTCCTTCATCTTCGCCATGACGTCCGTGCCCTGGCCCACGACCTTGTAAATGATGGTGATGCTCTTTTCGTCATAGTCGCAGACGGAAATGGGACGGCGCAGAAAAAAGCCCGGCAGACTGATTTCCACGAACTGTCCCGGCATGGTCATGGCCGACGTATCGCCGGAAAGCACCATGCGGTACACGTCCTTCGTGAGCGGCGTATGCTCGACAATCGTATATATTCCCTGTTTCATGCTGGCTCCGAGTTTTCTGTTTGCGGAGAAAAGGCCCGCGGTGCAGGCCGCAGAGGCCGCAAGGCACGACAAGCGTGTTCCGCCCGCGCTAGGCCTTTTCGTTCCAGGCTTCCTCGCCGTTCACGAGCGTGAGCACGCAGCGGCCGTAGAGCGTGTGTCCGGCAAAGGGCGTGGCGCGTCCCTTGCTCAAAAATTCCTCCGGATTCACAACCCATTCGCGGGAGAGATCGAACACGGCAAGATCCGCCATCTGCCCCTCTTCCAGGAACGAGCCGATGCCGAAACGCTTCGCGGGATTCACGGACATGAGTTCCACCAGCTTTTCGAGCGAAAGCACGCCGCGCTTCACAAAATAGGTGTACATGACCGCAAAGGACGTTTCGAGTCCGACCACGCCCATGGCGCTGCGCTCCAGGCCCCGGCTCTTGGCTTCGGCTTCGTGCGGGGCGTGATCCGTGGCTATCATGCTCACGGTGCCGTCGAGAATGCCTGCAATGAGCGCGTCCCTGTCCTCTTCGCCGCGCAGGGGCGGATTCATCTTGAAGCGGCCGTCTTCCTGCAGATCCTTGTCGCAGAGCACGAGATAGTGCGGGCCCGTCTCGCAGGTCGCGTCCACGCCTTCGGCCCGGGCGCGGCGTATGATGTCCACGCTTTCCTTCGTGGAAATGTGGCAGGCGTGAAAGGCGACTCCCGTTTCCTTCGCAAGCTTCACGTCGCGGGCCACTTCCGCCCACTCGCTCTCCGAGCTGATGCCACGGTGTCCGTGGGCTCTCGCGTATTCGCCGTCGTGAATCCAGCCGCCCGTGAGAAGCTTGTTCACTTCGCAATGCGCGGCGATGATCTTGCCGAGCCTTTTGGCCTCCTGCATGGCGGAGCGCATCATGCCTTCGTCCTGCACTCCGCGGCCGTCGTCGGAAAAGCCCGCCACAAAGGGAGCCATGGCCGCCACGTCGGAAAGCTCGCGGCCTTCCTCCGCCATGGTGATGGCCCCGTAGGGAAGCACATGAATCACGGCGTCGCGCCGGATGATCTCAAGCTGCTTTTCCAGATGCTCAAGCGTGTCGGGCACGGGGTTCAGATTGGGCATGGCGCACACCGTGGTGAAACCGCCGTGCGCAGCCGCCAGAGTGCCCGTGCGTATGGTTTCCTTGCATGAAAAACCCGGCTCGCGCAGATGCACATGAACATCTACAAGGCCGGGAACAATGCAACAGCCGCTCATATCGGATTCCGTCACGCCCTCCATGGGAGGAATCTGCGGCGCAATGCGTTCTATTCTGCCGTTCCGAATGAGGATGTCGCCCTTCTCGAATCCGGAAGGTCGATACACCAGGGCATGTCTCAGGATGCGATCCATGAAAAGAAAACTCCTTCAAAAAAGCCCGGCCCGAAGGCCGGGCATGAACATCACGCCATCTGGCGGAGCACCGCTTCGAGCGTTTCGGTAAAGGCTTCGAGATCGGCTTCGTCAATGGTCAGCGGAGGCAGCAGACGCAGCGTGGGACCGTAGGTAAGATTGAGGATGAACCCGCGGTTCATGAGTTCGAGCCACACCTTTTTCGCCTTTTCGTCGGACATGTTCAGTTCCACGCCGATGAGCAGGCCGAGGCCGCGCACGTCGCGGATCACGCCGGGCAGTCTTTCGCCGAGCTCGCGGAAACGGGCGCGGGCGCGCTCGCCGAGCGTAGCCGCGCGTTCCACAAGGTGATCGCGCTCCATGATTTCCAGCACCTTGAGGCCCACGGCCGTCACCAGCGCGCCGCCGCCGAAGGTGGTGGCATGGCTGCCGTAGTCGAAGCCCTGCGCCACTTCGTCGGTGGCCATCATGGCGCCGAGGGGCAGACCGTTGGCCATGGACTTGGCGCTCGTGAACACGTCGGGCTTGAGATTGAAGTTCTGGAAGCCCCACCACTTGCCGCTGCGGCCCATGCCGGCCTGCACTTCGTCGCACATGACGAGCACGCCGTGACGGCGGCAGATGTCGACGACGCCGTCGGCGTATTCCTGCGTCACGGGAATGATGCCGCCCTCTCCCTGAATGGCTTCAAAGAGCACGGCCGCCGTGGTGGGCTTGATGGCCTTTTCCAGGGCGTCGAGATCGCCCCACTGCACGCGGCCGAAGCCGGGCGTTTCCGGCTCGAAGCCTTCGGTGTGCTTGCCCGTGGCCGCCAGCGTGGCCAGCGTGCGGCCGTGGAAGCAGTTGGTCAGGGTAATGACCTCCCACGCGTCGCGGCCCTTCACCACGTGCTGATAGCGTCTGGCGATCTTGATGGCCGCTTCATTGCTTTCCGCGCCGGAGTTGCAGAAGAACACCTTGCCCGCATGGCTGGTGGAAAGCAGCTTTTCCGCGTAGTCGAGCTGTTCTTCCTGATAAAAGAGGTTGCTCACATGCACCAGCTTTCGCGACTGCCTTTCCATGACCTCCGCTATTTCCTCGTTGCAGTGGCCGAGGCCGATGACGGCAATGCCGGCCAGCAGGTCGACGTATTCCTTGCCGTCCACGTCCCAGAGGCGGGAGCCCTTGCCTCGGACTATGCCCAGCGGATAACGCGAGTACGTCCGGCACATAAAGGCCTTTTCCCTTTCCTTCAGTCTTTCGAAAGCTTCGCTCATCTGATTTCCTCGTGAAACTTGTATTTTCCCGTTCCAGGACCATCGCAGTCGCAAGGAACGCGGGTATCATATACTATTAATGTTCCGTAGCCAAGAGCGCTGTTGCCCCCTTCCGGGATTGCTTTTTATGCAGGAGGCGTTAAAACTCTGCCCTGAACCCTCATGTCTGCGTTCCGTTCGGCAGCCTGTGCGCCGCTTGCGCGGGCGCAGTCTTTGTTTTTGCGCCCGCCGCGACTTCTGCCGCGCGTTCCGCCCTTCAACATTCACGGATTTCTTCATGACCTGCGCCTTCACCATGCTCCGCCCCCTTGTTCTGGCTTCCGGCTCGCCGCGACGCCGCGCCTTTCTGGAGGGCGTGGGCCTCAGCTTCGACGTCCATCCCGCCGCCTGTCCCGAACCGCGTCCCGAACCGGGCGAAGATCCGCGCGCCTACGCGGCCCGCTGCGCGGAAGCAAAATCCCGCTTCGTGCTCAGCGAACTTTCCGGCCGCACCGACCGCCCCGCCGTGCTCTCCGCCGACACCATCGTCATTCTCCGCGATGAGGAAGGAGCCTCCATTCTCGGCAAGCCCCGCGACAGAAACGACGCCGTCGCCATGCTCTCCCGCCTTTCCGGCCGCACGCACGAAGTGGTCACTTCCTGCTGCCTTGCCATGGACAATCACGTGGAGTGCTTCGACGACATGACGAAGGTCACCTTTGCGCCCTGGCCGCTTCCCGTGCTGGAAGCCTACGCCGACAGCGGCGATCCGCTGGACAAGGCCGGTTCCTACGGCATTCAGGACGGCGGCGCCTTTCTGGTCAGCGCCATCGAAGGATCCTGGTCCACGGTGGTGGGCCTGCCTCTCAACATCGTGCTGGATCGCCTGCTCCGGGCGGGCGTTCTCGGCCTGAACAATTCTTTACGGGAAAGATCATGAAACAGCAGATTACGGACGCCATCCGCGCCGTGTACGAAAACGTGCCTCTGGTCCACAGCATCACGAACTTCGTGGTCATGCAGGTGACGGCCAACGCCCTGCTCGCCGCGCACGCCTCGCCCCTCATGGCGCACGCCGCCGAGGAAATGGACGATCTCACCAACATTGATTCCGCTCTTGTGCTCAACATCGGCACGCTCGATCCTTCCTGGCTGGACAGCATGGAGCTTGCCGGCAAGCTCATGAAGAAAAAGGGAAAGCCCGTGGTGCTGGATCCGGTGGGAGCCGGAGCCTCCGGCCTGCGCACCCGTTCCGCGCTGCGCCTGCTCGATCTGGTGCGCCCGGACATTCTGCGCGGCAACGCTTCGGAAATCATGGCGCTTGCCGCGGAAATACGCTCGGCCGACAAGGTGGCCACCAAGGGCGTGGACAGCCGCAACAGCAGCGATGAAGCGCTGGACGCCGCCCATGAGCTGGCCCGCCGCTTCGGCTGCGTGGTGAGCGTGAGCGGAGAGCGCGATCTCATTACCGACGGCAGCGACGATCTTGTCGTGGAAGGCGGCTCGCCGCTCATGCCGCTCGTCACGGGCATGGGCTGCTCCGCTTCCGCCGTCACCGGAGCCTACGCCGCCGTGTGCAAGAACCGTCTTACGGCGGCCGCCGCGGCCATGGCCGTGATGGCTTCCGCCGGAGAAAAGGCCGGAGCGCGCGCCAAAGGGCCCGGCAGCTTTCTGCCCGCCTTTCTGGACGAGCTCTATCTGCTGGATCCCGAAGACGCCGCATCGAGAGTCCACAGGCTCGAGAGCTCCGCACGCTGAGCGAGGCCGCGGGTCGTCTGCGAAGTTGCGAAGGCACGGCCCGCGCCCCCGCGTGCGGAACGCGCTTCCGGCACGCTGAACATCTCACGCCGCCCGGCGCTCCCCTTCCCGCCTGTGCCTGGCGCAGGGCAGACAACATACGCCGCCTTCTGCCCCGCGGAGTTTTACGCAACGCTCGGGCAATCTTTTCACCTGACATCCGGAGGCCCGCCGCCGGAACATCGAGGTCACTGATGAACTGGAGAACGCATACCGACTACCACGTCTATCTCGTCACGGACCGGGACCT
>NZ_DBMAHT010000026.1:0-23839 GCF_057866825.1 Mailhella sp. | reverse complement strand
AGGGTCAAGGAATGTCGCTTTTGAGTCCTGCCACAATTCTTGCGGGAGCATATCAAGCATGGCATTGGCGACTTCTGGAGGTGTAAAGACTTCATCACTCGAAAGATTGGCCAGACAGCTTAAAACATCGGGGTTATGCTGAAGATCATGCATGGCACAGTCTCCAGTATTCGATGGGCTCGAATTCCTGAATGGGGGATGGAATCAGCGTGTCGAGCTCGGCGTCGTATTCCCAGCCGGGCATAAAAAGCACATTCTGCCGCTTCTGCTTTTCCGCCTCGCCTTTCATGAGCTGATCAAGACGAAAGTCTCGGCGTTTTATCAGGTCGCCGGAAATGAACGACCACTCGGAAAAAATGATGGGAGTCCCATCAGAGCGAAGCAGCGTGAGCGCATCGCCGCACAGAATATTGCGCTCCAGAATGTACCGAACAGCCTCAAGCAGCTCTCCATCGACGGCTGTGGCAAGAGTCTCGTAGTATTCTTCACTCCAAAGATTCAGAAGCCGGATACGGCACTCTTCCGCATTATCGCTCAGGATGTCCACGCCATAGAGACTGGACAGCGCCAAAACAGCGTAGCGCTCATACTCGTGCCTGCTTTTGCCGTAGCGTCTTTTTACGACTTCCAGCTTGCGTCGAAGCACTTCAGCGAGGAAATTACCATTGCCGCAGGCGGGCTCAAGAAAACGACTGTCTATACGGGAACATTCATCAGCAACGAGATCGCACATGGCTTTGACTTCCCGTTCGGCGGTGAAGACTTCGCCATGCGCGGCCACGCGCTGTTTTGATTTAACTTGGAGAGATTTTGCCATTGCCCCCACCCGTTCCCCAAAAACTGTACTTTGAGAGGACGAGGGGCGAGGGAGAGTTTTATTATCCAGCGAGGTTTGACAGCGACTATTTTTTTACCTAAAGGAAGAAAAATTGATTTTCCCAAAAAGTACACTTTGTTAGACACTATTAGTGCTATTTGCCAGAAGCCGTCCGGCTTTTCGGTAAAACGTACTTTGAGGCATCCGGCATCTTCTGGCCGCTTCCAGACCTGAGATTTGGCCATTGCGCCAAAGAGCACAATTTTCCAGGAAGTTATCCGGCAATGGTTTGATTTCACGGCCAAAGCGTACACCACGCTGTTTTGCGGCGGCGATCCCTTCGGCCTGCCTGCTACGGATATTCTCCCGTTCGTTCTGAGCCACAAAGGAAAGTACCTGCAAAACAAGATCAGCAATGAAGGTACCGAGCAGGTTTTTGTCACGTCTGGTGTCGAGCATGGGCATATCGAGGACGAGGATATCCACATGCTTTTCTTTGGTCAGCACACGCCACTGTTCCAGAATTTCCTCATAGTTTCTGCCTAGTCTGTCAATGCTGACGACACAGAGCAAATCCCCTGACCTGAGCTTTCTGAGCATTGCCTGATACTGTGGACGCTGAAAATCTTTGCCCGACATTTTGTCCATAAAAATATGACCTGACGGTATACCCTGTTGCTCAAGAGCGATGCGCTGACGACTCTCATTTTGATCTGTACTGGATACGCGGATATATCCATAAATTTTTGCCATGGCGATTTCTCCTCTCAGTGCATTCTTATTCACAGTTCATCATCTGGAATATCAATAATAGTGAAACTCGTTGCTCATGGTGTAGAAGCTGGCTGTTCCTGTTTTCCGACATTCCTCCTGACGGCGGACTTCAGTCAGATATTTAGCCGAAGTTTGAATTCACCTTTCATGCAGCTTGTCAGGCCTCTTGCGAATGGCAACGCCTCGATTTTTATGCACACCTATGTCAGACAAAGACAAAAATGCCCTCTTTAACGGTATGTTGCCTTCCCGGTCGAGCGGGACGCTCGCCCACGCTTCACGAAGTGAAGCATAATGGGCTATATCTTCGGCCTGTGCGAAGATTTCTCCTCGACGCCTTAGCGCATTTTCAAGCCACGTGCAGTCATTGCCTGCTGACGCTCGCTGTCCCGCGCTTCCTGCTCCTGCCGCTGCCGTTCCTCTTCCTGGAGCTGAAGCTGTTCGGCACGCTTGCGCTCCACAAACTCAAGATGCAGCGGTCTGATTTCCGGCAGAAGCAAAAATTCCCGATAGCCAGCCATGACTCTTTTCATTTTCTTCAATTGAGATTCCAGAGCCTCTTTTTCCTCATGGCTTTGTTTCCTGTGGGACGTGTATTCCGCTTCAAGGCGTGTCTGTTTTTTACGCAGCGAGTCCACGTCCCGTTTCAGGATTTCCTTCTCTGTCTGGACAAGATGCTTGACGGCCAGCGCCTTTTTCAGCTCCTCAATAATAAAGGAGGCTTTTTCCAGCACGGACGGATAATTGAAAAGTGAGGCTTTCGGCAGGGAAAACTCCTCCCGAAGGACTTTTTCCGCCTCCTCGGCTTGCCGCTCATACTCTTCGATGCTCTTTTTCAATTCCTCTTCGCGTTGCCCCAGAAGTCCAAGTGACCGCAAAGAATCCCGCATCAGCACAGCAGCTTCCTGAGCCAGCCGTGCCAGTTCCTCCTTCTGTTGTTTGAACTCGCGGGTATTCAGATGCTTTTTGGCGGAACCGGGCGTCTGCTCCACGCCTCGTTCAATGGCAAAACCTCGGCTTTGCAGATAGGCGGGAAGTTCGGATTGCAGTTTTCGCAGACTCTGACGCGTATAAATTTTGTTGGCGTTGAGTCTCCCGTCCTGCGTGACCGGCACATGGAAAAAGTGCATATGCGGCGTCTTTTCATCCATGTGAACCATTGCGGAAACGACATTCTCCGCCCCTACAAAGTCCATAAGAAAGGCTTTGCTCTCCTCAAAGAATCGCCGGGTATTCTCTGGAGAAAGGCTCTGAAAAAAGGTGCTGTCGGAGGTAACGATAAGCCCGCACATGCGCACGGCGTCCTTTCTTACGGCTTTGGCCAACTGAAGAGCGTCAATGCGGCGCTGAATGGCCTCAGCATAGTTTGTCGACGCAGGTTCGTGCAATTCGTAATTCGCTGAGCTTCTGTCGTAGTCAATATCGGGGTTGCTGTGGCTCTCCCGTTCCCGCCGGTTATGGCTCTGGATGCCGCGTATGGCCTCTTTCTTGAACTTATCCATATGGAGGACGAGGTAGGACATGATGAAACTTCCTTGTATCCATGACTGCACCATTTCTGATGCGGCAGAAAAGCGGTACACTTTTCCCGTTCAAGCGGTACAAAAGGGGATGACGTATTCGGACCTGATCGGACTTCACCGGATAACTGACGGATCGAATATTGCGGGTGTACCGCTGTACCACGGCTTAAGAGGCGGTACAGCGGTACACCTGACCATGTGAGCCTTCAGAAATGTTCCTCCAATTTCTTTTTCAGCCTCTGGATGGCCCCCTTGGATTTCCCCATTTCCTCAGCGCAGTCGCGGATGCTGTAGCCTTCTTTTAAAAGTCGTCTCAAGCTTTCCAGTTCAACGTCTTCCAGCTCTCTGACCTGCCAGTGCAGCGCATTACCTTCGGTAACCAGATTGGCCTCAAACGGCTTGGCGTCATCACCCAATATGCCCCGTGCCTTGGTCAGGTGGACCTCAAAACGTGCGCCTTCGGCCATACTGTATTCCCTGGGTCTGCGCAGGCTGATCACCGTGTCCATAATGTCTTCCCTGGCGCTGGTGCCGCGCTGGTCGCCGGATTTTCCGGCATGATGGATAAGCAGGACGGTCATACCCCTGCGACGCAACTCCAGCAGCCACGCCTGCATGGTCTGCCAGGACTGTGATTCATTTTCCTTGCCGGTACGGCACAGGGTAGCAATGTTGTCCAGCACCACCATGTCCACGCCTTGCAGAAAAGGCTCAATCATGCTCTGCCCACCCGCAGTGGACAAATCCGGCATGGGACAGGGTTGCAGGTCCGGTGTGATGAGCGCCATGTTTTTCAACGTATGCGGAGGAACGGCCATACCGCTGACAAGCGCTGCAAGACGGCTCTGCATGGATGTGGCAGGCATTTCCCCATCCACATACAGCGTTCGTTTAGGCATCGGCGCACGCCAGTTGAACACCGCACCGCCGGAAGCCACGGCAACGGCTATGCTCAGTGCTGCAAACGTCTTGCCAATGCCGCGCGGAGCATACAGGATGCCTATCCCTTGAACCGGAAGAATGGGGGATAAAAGATACCCCCGTTCAGGTATGGACATGGAAAGAAACTCCCCCATGTCCAGAGAAATCAGAGACGGACGGGCAGCTGTATGCATGGCCTCTTCCACCTGACGGAGAACTTCCTCCAGCCCCTCACTCTGATGCAGGTCGTTGAAGTCTTTCCCCTCGCCGGTGGTAAACTTGGGCAGGACCAATCGAGCCTGTGCTGCTTGAGCAGCTTCCTGCCCTTTACTGCGGCCTGCTTCATCATTGTCACCACAAATAAGGATGGAAGCCTCCGGGAATCTGTGTCTCACAAGATTGGCCACGACAGGCAGATTATTGGCTGAGAACGTCACATATACGGTGCAGTTGACGGCTAGATGGATGCTTGCTCCCGTAGCATAACCTTCGCAAAGAACTAGAGGCTTTTCCGACTTGCCGGGAATAATGAAATGTCCTCCCTGTACTTTGCCGCCCGTGAGAAAACGCTTTGTCCCGTCCGGGGCGATATATTGCAGGCTTTGTAAGGTTCCCGATATATCCCTGACTGGAAGGAGCAGCAGACCGCTCCGGGTCTGACGTATGTCCCCAAGCGCGGGAACGCCTTTACGCCGTAAATATGTGTGTTCCGACGAGCAGGGAAAAGATGCATCCAAGACGCCCTGGGCCTGTTTTGCCGCTGCTTCATACCGGCGGGCACATTCTTCCTCTCGTTGATGACGAATGTTGTGTTGCCGTTTCTGCCATGCTTCCTTTTCAGCCGGGGAGAACGTTCTCTGATCCATTTCAGTAAACGTCCCCTGGTCTCCGCTCTCCCAGTTGCACCACCAGAGCGTGGCAGGAGGGTCAACATGCGCGATGTATGCGCCGTTCTGTTTATGCGACCTGGTCTGCGTGGGACAACGATGCAGTTTTCCGTCCGCTTCGATGTCGGACGGAATCAAGCCCTTGTCGGTCAGGATGTCCCGAAAATTTTGCAGGGGATTACTCATGCTCTTCCCCCTGCCTGCCAAGACTTTCGATGAACGCGGCAATATCTTCTGCTCTCCAGACCGTGGTTCTGGGACCAAGTTTCACGGGTTTGGGATAACGCCCGGTCCGACAGCCTTCCCACCATGCGCTCTTGCTTATGGGAATCATGCTGAGAACCTGAGGAAGACGCAAAAGGCCGTGGGCGGGGATGGACGGTTGGTGCTGTTTCATAAAAAAATCTCCTGAATCTGTTTGGATTTCAGGAGACTCTGGCACACGTCCAAAGATTCCCGTGAGGGAATCGGACGGGAAAAGAACGGGAACTTCTCAAAAAAACGGGAAAAAAGCAGGCTGGTCACGCCTTGATTATGGTGTATGTCTCCGCTTCCTTGAGGAGCATATCCATCAGGTTACGATAGGATTTGTCGTCCCTGTACTCTTTGCCCGCAAGCAAACGTCCCACATGCGTCTTTCTGCCCTGCGGAGTTTTGTGACTGGTCTCGGATTTTTGGGGACCACACCAGTACAGGAGAACATGAGCGATGACCGCAAGAGGATACTTTTCTTTCATGGCGTCACGGACGGCGGCGTCCGGCCTTCCTTCCCAGAATGCTCCGGGAATACGGAAAACAAGTTTTTCATCCTGCGGTGCCCTTTCACACAGGGGAACTGCCGCCGCTTTGTCGGCAACGGATGATTCCGGCAAAGCTGTCTGTAAAACGACTTCCACAAGAGCACGGGTGATGCCTTTCACTTCCCGGCATAGAGGATAATAACGGAGATATCTGATAGCAATGTCCCTATCCACCATTATGGTATCGGCAAAGATATGCGCGATGAAATGATAACTTGAGGCGGGAATGGAGAATATCGTTTTCTCAAAGAGAGGCGAGTCCGGTGAATACTGCTCGAAGATGTCTTCTGTTTTCAGTCTCTCCAGACTGCTGAACAGAAATTCTCGTTCCTTGGGAAAGACAGACGCCGTATCTTCAAAGGATTCTTCAAGAATGACATTCAATCCATATTGTAGGGAGTTGACAGGAACAAGCGTTGATATCGTTCTGAAAAATTCCATCACATCAAAGCCAAGCAGATATGTCTGAATGCCCATATCCGGTTCCGGCACTGAAGGAAATTCCGGTGTCTGTATTCCATATGCGGCGTGTCTGCCCGCAACAAATGCCTGCCAGCAGGAGTCATACGTTGCGCGCCATAATTCCAGAGGCTGAACGGCGTCAGGCCAGAGCGCCTGAACAAGCATGTCGCCTTCTCTGGCGGTCAGGCCATACGCCTGCCGTACTCTGCCTAGGGTAATGATCTGCCGGTCTGTCATGGAAAAAAGCATAGTCTGTCGTCAAAAAATGGACAACAAAAAACAGCGGCAGGGACTTCCAATGTCCTCGCTACCGCTGCTTTCCTGTAAAACCTTTTTCAGCTATACCACGTCCGGATAATGTCCATGTCGTCATAGCCGTATTCTCTCATACGGACCTTTTCTTCTTCGCTCCAGCCAGTGTCGTTATCCGTCACCTGAGTTTCATTCTCGTTTTTCCCGATAACGATACAGACATCCCGTTCTGTCATGGCATCCTCTTTCATACCGTATCTCCGCTTCCTTTCCGCTTTGCGTTACGCAGTCCATCCAGATAATCCGCCCAATCCTGCATCATCCTTCTGCGTTCCGGCAGGTATTCCGCGTAATTGTATGCGGCCCGCACTTCGTCCTGTTCTCCGTGGGCAAGCTGCCGCTCGATCCAGTCCCGGTTATAACCGAGCTCGTTGAGCAATGTAGACGCGATGGAGCGAAAACCATGCACGCTCATTTCGTGCTTCTGGTAGCCCATGCGCCGGAGCGCATTAAGCATGGTCGCATCGGAAATGGGCCGTACCTCCGTGCGGATGGAGGGAAAAAGGTATGTTCCCTCCCCGGAGTATTTCTGAAGTTCCCGAAGAATGGATCTTGCCTGTCTGGACAGGGGAACAAGATGCTGACGGCGCATTTTCATGCGTTCGGCAGGGATGCGCCATTCCCCGGACTCAAGGTCAAATTCCTTCCACTGGGCAGCCCGCAGTTCTGTGGGACGGGTGAAAACCAGCGGAGCCAGCTTCAAGGCACAGACCAGAGGGAAGTAGCCTTCGTAGGCGTCGATATCCCGCAGAAGCTGACCGACTTTCTCCGGTTCCAGCACCGCCGCACGGTGGACCGTTTTTCTCGGCCTCAAGGCTCCCCGGAGATCGGCTGCGATATTGTGCTTTGCCCGGCCTGTGATGACCGCATAGCGGAACACCTGATTGATGATTTGCAGCACTCTCCGGGAGGTTTCGTAGTTTCCCCGTAGCTCCAGCGGCTTGACTACCTCCATAATATCCCGTGTTTCCAGCTTGGCGATGTGCGTTTTGCCGATGCGCGGAAAGATGTAGGTTTTCAGCCGGTACATGACGGTTCCCTGATGCTTTTCAGAAAACTCTGACATGCGGGTTTCATGCCATTCTCTGGCGATATTCTGAAAACTGTCGCGTTCCGCCGTGGCTCTGGCCTGCCGCATCTGGCGTTTATGGTCTGACGGGTCGATACCTCTGGACAACATACGCTTCGCGTCTTCGCGGCGTTCTCTGGCATCCTTGAGAGATACGGCAGGATATTCCCCGAAACTGAGCAGCTTGCTCTTTCCGTCAAAACGGTAGGCCATTCTCCAGAGCTTGCTTCCACTGGTGGGAATGAAAAGAAACAGACCGCCGCCGTCGAAATACTTGCGGGGTCTCAGGTCGGGCTTCAGACTGCGGATATGGGTATCGGTAAGAGGCATGGGCACTCCCTGGCTGTCGTTGGACGAAGAGATACCCACATGGATAAAAATATTTTTGATTCCGCGCGGTTATTCATGTAGGTATCAGAAATGTCATATCACATTTCTACCTACGGATATACCCATAAAATGTTTGGATGCAAGCGGACGAAGCTGGACTTCGGGAAACCATACCGGAAAGAAAAACAAAGAACGCCAAGACGTTATGCATCTTGGCGTTCTTCATTGTACTCAAATTTGGCGTCCCCAGGCGGATTTGAACCGCCGTTGACGGCGTGAAAGGCCGCTGTCCTGGGCCGGCTAGACGATGGGGACACGGTGTTTACCGTGGCTGGGCTACAAGGACTCGAACCTTGATTATCGGAGCCAGAATCCGACGTCCTGCCAATTGAACGATAGCCCATCGGTGAGAAAGAGAACTACCAGAATCGCCGGAGAAGTCAAGCGATTCTTTCCGGAAATTTTAATTTTTTTTGTTTTTGTTGCTAACCGAGCCGTCTATGCGAGGAAAAACGTATGATAATCAAATGACATATCCACCATACGGCAATAACGGACACCAGTCCGATAAGCCATCCGACCACCACGTCGAACGGATAGTTCTTGCCCACATACACCTGCGAAAAGCCCACGCAGAACGGCAGAAGGTACACCCAGGGGTTGGAACGGTAGAACAGCAGGGAAAGCACCACGGCCACAGCCATGCAGGCCGCGGACGGCGAGGACGGCATGGAGCCGCCGAGACCGGCGGTTTCGGTGGTGTTTTCGTCTATGACCAGCCACTGATCGGTTGCCGCGTCATAATAATTGGTGTCCATGAGCACCTGACAGGGACGCTCACGGTCGATGGAAGACTTCAACGCGCTGGTGGTAAGGTCGGTCACGCCCACGGAGAGACCCATGAGCAGCACCAGCATGAGCACGCGCCCCACCGGCTCCAGAGAGCTGCGCCAGCAGTGCACGGCGTAGGCGATCACGCACACGAGCGCGCCCACCCACATGAGCCACACCTGAGAAAACAGGGGCATGAAGAAATTGAACACCGCATTATGAGCCGACACGTTGATGAGTTCAAACAGCGACTGATCGATAATCTGAAACATGGGAGCCTCTTGTATTCAGCAATAGTTCCTCAAAGTCACGGAAAGCCTGCCGACAGCCGATACGCCGCAGGCGTTGGCGGGACGGTCCCGCAAAGTTCTGCCTACTCTATGCCGCCCCCGGCGTTTCCGTCAATCGTGTCGGCAGAGAGACGGTTCTGCTCCCACTGCCAGCGTGCGAGGCCGTTGAATATGTTCTTGCGCCGCACCTTGCTGCCCGCGCACATGGCGTCGAGCACGTCCATCATGTCGGCGCGGCGCGTCTTGCCCGCCGACGGGCAGGGATTAGAAAACACCGGCAGTTCCCACTGCCTTGCCGCGCGCACGATTTCCGCCTTGGAGAGCAGCATGAGCGGGCGGATGACCTGAAGCGCGCCGCCGAAAAACGGCTCGTTCATGCTCATGCCCGCCACCTTGCCGGTCTGCACCAGATTCATGAGAAAATTGGTCACCAGATCATCGTTGTTGTGCCCGAAGGCCAGATGGGTGAGGTGATACTCGCGGCACAGGGCGAAGAGGCGCTTTCTGCGCAGCCTGGCGCAGTAAAAGCAGGCGGAGTTGCGCAGATTCTCGTCGGAGTGGCCGCGGGGGCCGTAATCCGTGACTTCGAGATGCCCGGCAATGCCCTCCCTGGCCAGCCATTCGGCAAGCGGCGCGTGATTGGTCGGATCAAAGCCGGGATTGAGATGCAGCGCCATGATCTCAAAAGGAAAAGGCACGATGCGCTGCCTGATCTGCAGCACCTTGAGCAGCACGAAACTGTCCACGCCGCCCGATACGGCCACGCCCACGCGCGCGCCCGGATGCAGCATGCCCGTGGACTGCATGGCCTTGCCTGCGGCCTTCACGCACACCTGCTGCGCGTAACTGAGCTTGCTTATACGGCTCACCCCTGATCTCCTGTGCCGGGCTTCCTGCCCGCCTGTCTTGTGTTGCCGCGCGAACAACGCCGCGCAAACCTCGCCCGCAAAGATGCGACAGACATCGCCTGCGGCCGCCCTCATGACGCGCGGGCGGCCCTTCCCCGCGGAAAGAGCCGCCTCGACGCTCATAAACGCGACGCCTTTGCGCGTCGCCCTATATTTTTACTGAAGCATGTCCTTGTCGTCGTCCCACACGGCGCTCAGCAGTGTGCGCACGCCGAATCCCGTTTCGCCCTTGGCGTTGATCGGACTCTCTCCGTTGTCCGCGGCGGCCATGTCGATGTGCGCCCAGCACACTCCTTCACGCACGAACTGCTGAAGAAACACGGCGGCGTTGATGGCTCCGCCTTCGCGACGGCCGGAATTCGCCATGTCGGCGCAGGAACTCTTGAGGCCCTCAAGTCCCATGGCCGTCCAGAGGGGCAGACGCCAGTTGCGTTCGCCAAGCGACATGCCGGCCTTGTGCAGCAGATCGGCCAGATCGTCGTCCGAAGCGAAGAGTCCGGCCGAGTCGGGGCCGAGCGCCACGGCGCAGGCTCCGGTGAGCGTGGCGATGTCCACCAGACGAAAGGGCTCGTATTTTTCCTGCGCCCAGGCCAGGGCGTCGGCGAGCACCAGTCGGCCTTCCGCGTCGGTGTTCACGATTTCCACGGACTTGCCGTTTTTGGCGATCACGATGTCGCCGGGGCGGGTGGCGTGGCCGCCGGGCATGTTCTCCGCGCAGGCCATGATGCCCACCACGGGACGCTTCGGCTCCAGCGAAGGCGCAAGCTGACCGAGCGCCTCCATGACGCCGAGCACCGCCGCCGCGCCGGACATGTCGCCCTTCATTTCCTCCATGCCCTTGGCGGGCTTGAGACTGATGCCGCCGGAATCAAAGCAGAGGCCCTTGCCCACGAGCACCACGGGCTTCTGCCCTTCCGAACCGCGGGGCGCGTACTCCACCACCACCATGCGGGGCTCCTCGGACGAACCGCGGGCCACGGCCAGATAGGCGTTCATGCCTTCGGAGGCAAGTTCGTCGGGACCGAGCACGAGCGCCTTCATGCCGTACTTCGACGCCACGGCTTCGGCCTTCTGCGCAAAGGCCGAGGGCGTCATGACATTCGCCGGATCGTTGGCCGCGTCGCGCGCGAGCATGATGCCCCGCGCTTCCGCCTCGGCCATTCTCGCCTGAGCGCGCACGTCGTTCTCCACGTATTCGCCTTCCAGCATCAGGGCCAGCCAGCGGGGATCGGCGTGCGGGCTCTTCTCGCTCTTCCAGCGGTCGTAACGGTACAGCGCAAGATACGCGGCAATCACGGCCTCGCGCACCAGCGCATCGAAGCTCACGCCCAGCTTTTCGGCCACGCGGGCCAGCGCCGCGCCGTCAAGCCCCACGGTGGCGAGGTCATAGTCGCGGCAGCGGCGAACGGCCTTGCCCACCGCATAGCGGAACGCGGTCATGTCCGCCTTGCCGGCCTTGCCGAGTCCCACGCCGAACACGCGGGAAATCTCCATGGCCTGCGGCCCGTAGAACATGACGGACTCATCCCTGCCGCCGTGAAAGTCGCGCCACGCGGGCGCGATGCTGAGCCAGACAGCGCTCTGCTCAAGCGCAGAGCAGGCTTCTTCCACGCCTTCGCCTTCAAAAACAAACGTGACGACCACATCCGCCTTCCACTGGGAAGGACCGCCGGTCTGAAAACGAATATCCATACGTCACCTCAATCATCACTGTCATTTCTTTTGCGGGCACGCCGCAGCGCGGCTGCCACTGACACGCGGGCCGCCCTTTCGCCGGAGCGCCCCTGCCGACGGAAGCCGGCGCACGCTGCATCCGCACTTCCGAAACATCACGAAACATCGTCAAAACGCCCCGCGCTCCGGGCCTGCGAGGCAAAGAATGCCTTCCGCAGGGTCCGCCGCCGGGGCGCGAAACATCATCTGCGTTTTGCGCCCGTCTCCAGTCCCACGGCGCGGCGCAGCGCCGACACCTCGGCCTCAGAGAGCGGACGCACTTTTCCCGGAGCCAGACTTCCCAGCTCCAGCGGGCCTTCCTGCACTCTTTTCAGGCGCAGCACGGTGAAATCCACATCGCGGCACATGCGGCGAATCTGCCGGTTCAGCCCCTGATGCAGCACCATTTCCAAAAGCACGCCCCGCAGCGACGAAGGCAGCACCCGCACCTCCACGGGCGCGAGCCTGTCGCCTTCGGCAAGCGTCATGCCGCGGCGCATGAGAGAAAGCGCTTCCGACACCGAAGCCTCGCCCCGTTCCGGACGCACAAGCACATGGTACACCTTGGAAAGATGCCAGCGCGGATGGGTCAGACGGTGCGCCAGTTCTCCGTCGTCGGTGAGCAGAATCAGCCCTTCCGAAAAAAAGTCGAGACGCCCCACGGGAAACAGCCGCCGACGCCGCCACGGCTCGGGCACGAGATCGAGCACGGTTTCGCGTCCTTCCGGATCGCTCGCCGTGGACACGATGCGCACGGGCTTGTTGAGCATGAGCCAGCAGGGCTGCCGACTCTCCTCCTTCATTTTCACGGGACGCCCGTCCACCGAGACCTCGTCGCCGGGCTGCACCCGCACGCCGGGGCTTTCCGCCACAACGCCGTTCACGCGAACTCTTCCGGCAAAAACAAGCTCGTCGGCACTGCGGCGCGAGCACACTCCCGCATCCGCGAGCGCCTTGTTCAGTCTGATGCCTTCCGCCACTCTCTCCTCCTGCGGGGCTCCGCCCCGAAAAAAGTCGTCTTTCTCCACTGGCACATCGGGATAATGTGGGCTATCATACCATCCGTCAAGACCATTCGCCGCAGCGGATCCCTTTTTCCTTTTAATAAAGAAACAAGGCCAGAACCGAACTCATGCATCTGCCCCCAGCCCTTACTTCCGCGCTGTTCTCCCATCTGTACACCGCCATCTGCGCCACCCTCCGCATTCGTGAGGAAAACCGCGCGGAAGTGGATGCCGTTCACGCCAGAGGAGAACGACTCATCTTCTGCCTCTGGCACGACGAGCTGTTTTCCCTCATTCCCATGGCGCGCCAGCTTCGCGTGGTGTCCATCGTCAGCCCCAGCAGCGACGGCGACATGCTTGCCCGCATTCTTGCCTCCAACAACGTGGGGGCCGTGCGCGGCTCCAGCACCCGCGGCGGTGTGCGCGCGCTGCTCAGCCTCGCCCGCATGATGAAGCACGAACAGGTTCACGCCTGCATTACCGTGGACGGCCCTGCCGGTCCGCGCCACAAGAGCAAGGAAGGTCCGCTTTTTCTGGCCAACCGCACCAATGCGCGCATCATGCCGGTGCGCATCTACGTCAAGCACGCCCTGCGCTGCCCCACCTGGGACAAGTTTCAGATTCCTCTGCCCTTTTCCCGCGTGATCATACGTTTCGGCCGCGTGTGGGGAGAAGGCACGAAGGAAGTGCCGGACCTCGAACACACCACGCTGGCGCGCGCCAGGGAACGTCTGGACAAGGAGCTGCACCAGCTGGCCGTGGGACTCATTCCGGGAGTCACGGCATGACGGGCGGCGAGCGTCTGCGTTTTCACCTGCTCTGCGGAGCGGGACATGTGCTGCGTCTTTTCGGCTTTCCCGGCACGGCCGTGCTCGGCAATCTCACGGGCCGCCTCATCTGGCGCTTTCTGCCTTCGCGCCGCAATCTTGCCGTGAACAACATCATGAAGCATCTCGGCATGTCCCGGGAGCAGGCGGAAGAAACGGCCAAAGCCAGCTTCTGCCACACCGGCCGCGCCTTTCTGGAAATTCTTCTCACCGGCAAGTTCGGCATGAGTTCGCCCAGGCTGCGCATAGCCTCGCCCGAGCTCATGCAGAAGCTGCGCGAATGCGACCGCCCCATTGTGGCGGCCACCGCGCATTTCGGCTCCTGGGAACTGCTCGCCTCCATGCTCGGACAGCTCTATGCGCCGCCGAGACCGCGAATGGTAGTGGTGCGCCGATACCGCGACGAAGCCGTGCAGGCTTTCATCGCCTCCTGCCGCGAGGCCACCGGAGCCGACATGATAGGTCATCGCAACGCGGCCATGAGCGTCATCCGCGCGCTGCACAAGAAGGGCATCGTCGCCTTTCTCGTGGATCACAACACCTCGCCTTCGGAAGCGGAATTTCTGCCCTTTCTCAACGAAACCGCAGCGGTGAACATGGGCCCCGCGCTGCTGGCCGTGCGGGCCAAGGCGCTGGTGTGGCCCGTGGTGCTCGTGAGGGAAAAGGATCATTACGTCTTTCATCTCAAGGAGCCGCTCGACACCGCCACGCTGGAAGGCAGCCGCGACGAGCAGGTGAAGGCCGCCGCACTGTTCTACACGCAGGCCATCGAAAGCTTCATACGCGAACGGCCGGAGCAGTGGTTCTGGATGCACGACCGCTGGAAGACCAAGGAAAAAACATCCGCCGCTTCTCACGACTCCGCGGCCGGACAGGGATAATCGAACGGCGTTCCGAAAACGGAACGCCGTTTTTTCATGCCCTGCGCCGCCGGAAACAAACAGCGCCCTCGTTCTCGCCCTGCTCACAGCAAAAAACGAGCCCCCTCGACGCTGCCTGCTTTGCTGCAAAACCCAATCACGCTCCGCCCGCATTCTGCTGCGCAAGAAAAAGCTCAAGCCCCCCTGCTTGTCCTGCGGGCAGCCTTTCGCGCCCGCAAGGCGTTCCGACAAATTGCGGACCAAGGTTCGCCTCACCAGCCCCCGCCGAGCGCTACGCAGACCTGCGCCACGGCGGAGAGCTGCGCCGCGCGGCCTGCGGCAAGCTGCATCTGCGACGCGTACAGCGTGCGTTCCGCTTCCAGCACGTCGAGGTAGGGAGAATACCCGGCCTCATAGCGCACTCTGGCCAGCTCCGCGGCCTTTTCCATGCGCGCGGCGGCATCGGCAAGGCTTTTCACGCTCTCCGCCGATCCCTTCTGCGCGGCGAGCGCGGAACGAATGTCGCTGAACGCCTGCTGCACGGAAAGCTCGTAGGCCGCGGCCGCGGCCCGAACGGCGGCCTCCGCCTGACGCACGCCGCTCACGGTGCGGCCGAACGTGAATATCGGCAGCGACACGCCGCCGCCAAAATTCCATGTGCCCGCCGCGCCGGAAAACAGCCTGTCCAGCTCCGTGCTCGACGTGCCCAGGCTGCCCGTCAGACTGATGGACGGGAAAAACGCGGCCCGCGCCTCGCCCACCTGAAAATGCGCAGCGCGAAGCGAGGCTTCCGCGGAACGGATGTCCGGCCTGCGGGTCAGAAGTTCCGAAGGCAGCCCCACGGGAAGCTGCGGCGCGGCGGGAAGCTCGGCAAGCGGCGTTCCCCTCTTCGCCCTGACGGAAAAAATTTCCTCCGGCGTTGCGCCGGTGAGCAGCAGAAGCGCGCCCTCGGCCTGTTCCAGACGGGTTTTCGCCTGCGCCAGACTGTCCTTCAAAGAATCCACCTGCGTACGCACGTTGAGGATGTCGAGCTCGCTGATGGCTCCTGAGGCGTACTGCTTTTCGTAAAGCGCGGCGGAACTCTCCCGAACCTTCAGCGTGCGCTCGGTCAGATCCCGCTGCTCGCGGTAGTTCAGCATGTCGAAATAGGCCGAACACACCTGCCCCGCCAGCGAAAGTTCCATGGCCTGCGCCGCGTCTTCCGCCGAGAGCAGATTCTCCCGCGCCGCGTCCGCCGCGTTGCGGTACCGGCCCCAGATGTCGAGCTCCCACGCGGCCTGCACCGCGCCGCTCCACAGAGAATCCACGCGCGAGGGCGCAGAAACGCTCCTTGCGCCCTGCCCGTCCAGAGCGTCCACGCGGTTCTCCAGCGCGCCGAGCTCTCGCACAAGTCCGTAGGAAGCCGACGTGTCCAGACTCGCCCTGGCCCGCTCTCCGCTCCCCTGCGCCGAAATCTGCGGAAAAAGCCCGGCCCGGGCCAGTCCGAGCGCGGCACGGGCGCTGTCCACCCGGGCCAGACTCTGTTCCAGATTCCTGTTCTGCGCGAGCGCCCGCGACACAAGATCATTCAGCGCCTCGTCGTTGAAGCGCCGCCACCACTCCCGGGAAAGCTCGCCCGGTCGGGGTTTCGACTCGACCCGCCCCCAGGAGGACGGCAGATCCTGCTCCGGCCGATGATAGTCCGGCGCAAAGGAACATCCTGAAAAGAACAACGCCGCCATCAGCAGCGAAAGCATGATCCGCATGACGTTTTCTCCCTGACGGACGGGGTCCGCCCGTGAATCGTTCCTCAACACGGGGGACGCGACCTGCGCCGCCATCCCCGCTTTCCGGCCGAATCGGCCGCCGAAGCCGACGTTTCCGGCTCGCCTCACCGGGCCTCCGATTTGAACATGCCGGAAATCTTTTCCGAAATGCGCATGACCAGCACGAAGAAATAGGGCACGAGCAGCGGAGCCAGCACCGTGGCCGCCAGCATGCCGCACACCACGCTCACGCCGATGGACACGCGGCTTGCCGCGCCCGCGCCGGAACTGAAGGCCAGAGGCAGACAGCCCAGAATGAAGGCGATGGACGTCATGATGATGGGCCGGAACCGGAGCCTTGCGGCCTCCACGGCGGCCTCTTCCAGGTCGCGCCCCTGATCGCGCAGCTCCACCGCGAACTCGATGATGAGAATGGCGTTCTTGCAGGCCAGACCGAGCAGCGTGATGATGGCCACCTGCGTGTAGATGTCGTTGCTGAGTCCCACGAGCCAGTTGCCCAGAATCGCGCCGAACACCGCAAAGGGCACGGCCGAAAGCACGGCGAGCGGCAGCGTCCAGCGTTCATACTGTGCGGCAAGAATGAGAAAGATCATAAGCAGGCTCAGGCCGAGCACGCCGAAATCCGTGCCGCCGGTTTCCACTTCCTGATACGTCACGCCCGACCAGGCGTAGGAATATCCCTGCGGGAGCGAGGCCGCCGCCTTTTCCAGCGCCGCGATGGCCTGCCCGGAGCTTGCGCCCGACGCGGGATTGCCCGTGATCTTGGCGGACAGAAGTCCGTTGAAGTGCGAAACCGTGGACGGCCCGCTGCTGGTTTTCACCGTCACAAGCGAGGTCAGCGGAATCTGACTGCCGTCCGACGCGGTCACGTAGAGCGAACGCATGCTGTCCGGCAGGCTGCGGTACGGGGCGTCGGCCTGCATCATGACCTTGAAGGTGCGGCCCGACAGGTTGAAGTCGTTGATGTAGGTGGAACCGAGGGTTGCGCCGAGCATGTTGTACACCTGCCCGCAGTCCGCGCCGGACATGACGGCCTTTTCCCTGTCCAGATGCACGAAAAGGCGCGGCGAATCCACGCTGAAGGCGCTGTTCACGCCCGCAAGTTCCGGCATCTTCGAGGCTTCCGCGGCAAAGCGGTCGGCCACGGCGGCAAGCTGCGCCGGCGTGCCCGAGGTGGTTTGAATTTCCATGTCGAAACCGCCGGTATTGCTCATGCCCATGATGGGAGGCGGATTGAAGGGCAGCACCAGGCCGCGGCTCTCGCGCAGACCGAGTGCGTAGATTTCGCGCAGCGCGTCGGCCACGCCGAGGCCCGGCTTTTCTCGCTCGTCCCAGGGCTTCAGCTGAATGAACAGCGTGCCTGCGCTCGCATCCAGCGTGCTGTTCACCAGATCGTATCCGGACAGACTCAAAACGTGCGCCACGGCAGGCAGCTTCCGCACCGCCTCGCTCACGCTGGTGACGAGCTCGCGCGTTTTGGGCAGCGCCGACCCTTCGGGCAGGGAAATGGTACACATGAGCGAGCCCTGATCCTCTTCCGGCACCAGCGTGGTGGGCACCCGCGTGAACAGCCACGCCGTGCCGAGGCAGAGCGCCACAAGAATACCGCAGGAAATCAGCCCGTGCCGCAGAAAGAACAGCACAAGATGCGAGAATCCCTCGGTGACGGCGTCAAAGAAGCGGTTGAACCAGCGAAACGGAGCCCACGGCTCCCGACGTTCCTTTTTCAGAAGCTGGAGGCACAGCGCGGGCGTGAGCGTGAGGGCCACCACGCCGGAAATCACCACGGCAATGGCGATGGTCACGGCAAACTGCCGGTACATGACGCCCGCCAGACCGCCGAGAAAGCCCACGGGAATGAACACCGAACAGAGCACGAACACGATGGCGACCACGGCCGAAGTCACTTCGTTCATGGCCACGGCCGTGGCTCCCGCCACGTCGAGCCCCTCGGTACGCAGCACGCGCTCCACGTTTTCCAGCACCACAATGGCGTCATCCACAACCATGCCTATGGCCAGAACCAGCGCAAAGAGCGTGAGCGTGTTGATGGAAAAATCCAGAAGATACACGCCCGCAAACGTGCCCACCAGCGCGATGGGCACAGCCAGGCAGGGAATGAGCGTGGCCCGCCAGTCCTGCAGAAAAAGATACACCACGGCAAACACGAGCAGCATGGCTTCCAGCAGCGTGCGCACCACCTCTTCCACGGAGAGGCGCACGAAAATGGTGGTGTCGTAGGGAACCACGTAGCCGAGCCCCTCGGGAAAATACCGGGACTGCTCCTCCATGTAGGCGGCCACGCGTTCGGCGGTGTTCAGCGCGTTGCTGCCCGGCGCCAGGAATATGGCCAGCGGAATGGCGGTGGCTCCGTCGATGGCGCAGGCAAAGTTGTAGCTTTCCGCGCCGAGCTCCACGCGGCCCACGTCGCGCAGGCGCAGCACGCCGCCTTCCGGCGAGGCGCGGAGTATGATGTCGCCGAACTGCTCCGCCGTCACAAGACGCCCTTCGCCCTGAATCTGCCACGTCATGGTCAGCTCGTCGGAACCGGGCTGACTGCCCACGCTGCCCAGCGAATACTGCGCGTTCTGATCGCTCACGGCCTGCGAAATGTCGCTCGTGCTCACGCCGAGCTCCGCCATGCGCGGCGGATCTAGCCATATGCGCATGGCGTGATCGCGGCTGCCAATGATCTGCGCCTGTCCCACGCCGGGCACGCGCTTGAGCCCGTCGAGCAGGTTCACGAGCGCGTAGTTGCTGAGATAGGTGGCGTCGTACATGCCGCCCTTGGAATACAGCGCCACGATTTCCAGAATGGCGGGAGAAAAGGTGTCCACGGTGACGCCGTACTGCCTCACGATTTCCGGCAGCATGGGCGTGGCCGCCTGCACGCGGTTGTTCACGTTCACCTGCGCCACGTCGGGATCCGTGCCCACGGCGAAGGTGACGGAAATCTGCATCGAGCCGCTGGAAGAGCTCACCGAGCTCATGTAGATCATGTCGGACACGCCGTTGATCTGCTCCTCGATGGGCGTGGCCACGGTCTGGGCGATGACCTCGGGACTCGCGCCGGGATACTGCGCGTTCACCGTGATGGTGGGCGGAATGAGATCGGGATACTGCGCCACGGGCAGCGCCCGTATGGACAGAAGTCCGGCCAGCACGATGAACACGGAAAGCACCATGGAAAGCACGGGCCTGCGCAGGAAAAAGCCCGCACGGGAAGAAACCGGCGCGGCTCCGGACACGGGCGAAGAAGCGGGAACCTTGCTTTTGTTCTGCGAATCGTCACTCATGGCCTGCCTCCCTCACGGGAGCGGGAGCGTCTTCCACGCCGCCTCCCGTGGCGGCGGGCTGCGAGGATTCCGGCGTGTCGAGCGGATCGGGTTCCGGGCGCTGGATCATGAGCTCGACATGCACGGCGCTGCCCGGCGTCACCTTGTTCTGCCCCTGCACCACGATGCGCTGCCCGGGTTTGAGCCCCTCTTCCAGAAGGAAGAAGCCGCCGAAGGCCGGGCCCAGCGTCACGGGCGCAAGCGAGGCTCTGTCGGCCTCGTCCAGCACATAGACGGCCGTGCCCTTTTCCGTCTGCATGAGCGCCTCCTGCGGAATCATGAGCGCGCCGACCAGTCGTGCCCCGCCCACGCGCACAAGCACGAACTGCCCGGGCAGGAGCTTGCCTTCGGGATTGGGAAAACGGGCCTTGGCGCGCACCGCGCTCGTGGAAGAATCCACCTGCGTGTCGAGAAAGATCACCGAACCCTGCCGATCGTAGGGCACGCCTTCGAGAAGACGAAGATCCGCGCTCGATCCCTCGCCGTAGCTCACCGCCCTGCCCCGCGATTCCATGTCGCGCATGGAAAAAAGTTCCACGCTCGGCACGGAGAACTCCACGTCCATGGGATCGCTCTGATTGAGGTAGGTCAGTGTGCTGTCCGTGCCCACCAGATTGCCCGTGCGGGTGACTTCGCGGCTCGTGTAGCCGGAAAAGGGAGCCGTCACGCGGCAGTAGCCGAGGCGGATGCGCGCGTCGTTCACCGCGGCCTGCGCCGATTCGCGCCGCCCCTGCGCGCCGCGCCAGGCGGCGTAGGCGCTGTCGCGCTCCTGACGGCTCACGGCGTTGGAGGCGTAGAGCTTCTGCACGCGGTCGTATTCCTTGCGGGCGTTGTCGAGCGTGCTTGCGGCGTCGGCGAGCTGCCCTTCCGCCTGAAGCAGCGCGGCCCGGTAGGGAGCTTCATCTATCTCGAAAAGCACGCTTCCCTGCTTCACGAACGCACCTTCCTGAAACAGCCGCTTCTCAAGAATGCCCGACACCTGCGGCTTCACCGCGGCGGAACGGCTGCCCGTGGTCTGCCCCATGAAGGTGGCGTAAAGGGGCACGTCCATGCGTTCGAGTTTCACCGCCTTCACGAGCGGCGGCGGAAGGCTCGCCCCGGCGGACGACTTTTTTCCGTCCTCATCGCAGGCGACAAGAGAAAGACACAGCAGCACAGCGCCGCAGGCTCGCAGGATATTCATGAGCTCTCCTCCTGACTGTGAACGTTCCGCCCGGCGCTTCCTCGGGCAGCGCCCTTTTCGACGCGATCGGGAAGGGCGCATTGACAAAAGCCCGGACGAACGTAGATTATGGCAATCTCCTTTCTTTTAATACGGCGATGAAAAGCACGCCATGAGGTTCTGTATGAGTCCTTTTATTCTTCGCGGTTTCCTTATCGGCAGTTCCGTCGGCATCTTTGCCGTGCTCCTCGGATTCGTGAACACGGCGGAAGGCATCGTGTTCGGCTCCACCATGGGACTGCTTGCCGGACTCACCTCCGGAAAGCTTTATGAAAAAAGAATGCAGGACAAACGGAATCAGAAGAAATAACGCGCACAGTCCTCAGCCGGACGCCGGACTTTTGCGGCGTCCGCACAAGAGGCACGCCGCAGGCACGGCACTCTCCATTTTTATGCAACGAAGCGGGGGCGCTTTGCGTCCTGCGCTCCTGTTCAGACACGACAAAAGGGCGGCGGAGCCGAAACTCCGTCGCCCTTTCCTGTGTTTCATGATATTGCCGCCCATCGCAGCGGCTCAGACGTTTTCCCTCTCAAAGCACGGGAGGCAAGTAGTCCGAAAGACTTTTTGCCGTAACCTCAGCGCACGGGAGAGGCCTTGAGCGAATGCTTCAGGGCCTTGTCTATTTTCACGTCCACGAACTGCCCGGGACGCCCTTCGCCTTCGGGCATGCTCACGTTCACCATGTCGCCCCAGGGATCGCGGCCCTGCCATTCGTTGCCGCCCTCTTCCTGCCGATGGCTCGGACCTTCGAGCAGCACGTCGGTCTCAAGTCCCACGCGGGTGCGCAGCCACGCTTCGGCGCGCTCGTTCTGAAGGCTCTGGAGCCGATCAAGTCTCTCAAGCTGCACTTCGTGCGGAATCTTGAACGGCATGGCCGACGCGCGCGTGCCCGGCCTGTCGGAATAGCAGAAGGAAAAGCTCGACATGAAGCCGCAGCTGTCTATGGCTTTCAGCGTGTCTTCAAATTCCTCCTCCGTTTCGGAGGGGAAGCCCACAATGAGATCCGTGGAAAGCGCAATGTCGGGTCTCGCCTTGCGCAGCGCCTCCACCACGGAAAGATAGCGCTCCATGTCGTAGCCGCGGCCCATCTTTTTCAGCATGGAGTCGGAACCGGACTGAAGAGGCAGATGCAGCCGCGGGCAAAGCTGCGGAAGTTCGGCGAACATGTCGATGGTTTCCTGAGAAAAATCACGCGGATGCGCAGACACGAAACGAATGCGCCGCAGCCCCGGAATGGCCGCCACCTGACGCAGCAGTTCGGGGAAGGTGGTGCCATCGCCGCTCTTGTCGTTGCCGAACACGTTGACGTTCTGACCGAGCAGCGTGATGTCGCCTGCGCCGCGCGCCACCCAGGCGCGGCATTCATCGAGCACGGCCTTCGTGGAGCGCGACTTGCGGGGGCCGCGCGTGTAGGGCACGATGCAGTAGGCGCAGAAGTTGTCGCAGCCCTGCATGATGTTCACGTAGGCCACGGGCGTGACGCCGTCCTGTTCAGGGCGACCCGCCGCGTCCACAAGGCAGGGATCGCGATCGGGAAACACGTCGGTGAAGTCCAGGAAGGAAAGTTTCAGCTTGGGCTCGTTCAGCAGACGCACGAAGGCTCCGGGCACGGAGGCCACGCCGTCGCTGCCCGCCACCAGACGCACCTGCGGGTGACGGCGCATGAGCTCTTCGCCGAGCTGCTGGGCCACGCATCCGGCCACGCCCACCACGGCGCGCGGATTGGCCCGCTGCACGCGGCCGAGCGCGCTGTACACCTTCTGTTCCGGCTTCTCGCGCACGGAACAGGTGTTGAGAAACACCACGTCGGCCTCCTCCAGCGGCTTTTCCTCAAAGCCGAGCCGCATGAGCGCGCGCTCCACCCACTGGGAATCGTTGACGTTCATCTGACAGCCGAACGTAATGCAGTGAAATCCGGGCTTGCCCATCCTTGTCTCCTGAAAAACCGCTCCGGAAGGAACGTTCGTTTTTCGGACGGCGCTCCTTCCGACTCAGCCGTCCTCATTGATTCCAAACACAAATCCCCGGCCCGACATTTCGGCCGCCCGCGTTGCCGCGCCCTCCGCAGAACGCGTCTTTGCGCCCTGCCGCAGGCCGCCGCGCCGACGTTAGAATCGGCAGCTCCCGAGCAACATGCGGGGCTTCGCCCTGCCACGGGCCAGGGCGGAACATCCGCCCTTTCGCCGCCGACAAGGCAGGCAAGGCGCGCCTTCCGCTACATGCCGAAGAAGCGCCGGGCGTTGTCGCCCGCAAGCGTCCAGAGTTCCGCCGTGCTCATGCCGAGCTCTCCGGCCAGGCATTCCGCCGTGAACACGCAAAGCGCCGGTTCATTGGTCTTGCCGCGCCACGGCACGGGCGCCAGATAGGGACAGTCCGTTTCCAGCATGATCCGCTCCGGCAGCACGGCGTGCAGCGCCTCGCGCACCTCGCCGTTGGCCTTGAACGTGGACGCTCCGCCGAAGGCGATGTGCCATCCGCGATCCATGATCTGCTTCGCCCTCGCCGTATCGCCGCCGAAACAGTGCCAGAGCAGCGGTCTGCCCGGCATGTCCTCGTCGTCGAGAATGGCGAACATCTTGTCCCACGCGTCGCGGGCATGGATGACCACGGGCTTGTCCAGTTCCTTCGCCAGCCGGAGCTGTCTGCGGAACCACGGCTCCTGAAGCGCGGACGGAGAATAGCCTTCCTCGTAATGATAATCCAGCCCTATTTCCCCGATGGCCCGCACCAGCGGATCGTTTTTCACCACGTCGACAAGGTGCTCCCATTCCTCCTCGTCGGCCGTGAGCACGTCTTCGGGATGCAGGCCGCGGACGAAGCAGATGTCCGGGGCCTTCGGCAGCGAGGCTGCGGCGTCGAGAATCACGCTGCGGTTCGCCGCGTAGCGCTCGTGCTGAAGAAACATGTGAACAATGAGCGACACGCCGGAAGAGGCGGCGCGTTCCAGCATGCCGGAAAGATCGGGCAGCAGTCGCTCGTCGTCGAGATGCGCGTGACTGTCCGCGCCGGTGAAGGGCAGGCCGAGACTCTGCGGCAGCGGCCTGTTCTTGGGTGAAGACATGGCTTATTCCTGTGTCCGGGCCGCGAGTTTGCGCTCCACGTCGCGCCACACGGCTTCGGGGTCAATGTTCTTCATGCAGGCAAAGTGCCCCTTCGGACACGTCTTGTGTCCATGCAGTCCGCAGGG